>JAEYUT010000146.1 GCA_023432305.1 Actinomycetes bacterium | reverse complement strand
GGGCTGTCCTGTGCGGTGACGCTCGACGATGTCCTCGACGACCTGCTCGAACTTGACCTTCTCGTTCTTGTAGATGAGGTCAGGCTGGTCCTTGCGGATCATCGGCTTGTTCGTCGGGATGGCGACGACGCCGAGCTTGTAGGTCGACATGAACTCGGCCGCCTCGGTCTCGGCGGTGCCCGTCATGCCGGCGAGCTTGCTGTACAGGCGGAAGTAGTTCTGCAGGGTCACGGTCGCGAGGGTCTGGTTCTCGGCCTTGATCTGCACCCCTTCCTTCGCCTCGATCGCCTGGTGGATGCCCTCGTTGTAGCGGCGGCCCTGGAGGATGCGACCCGTGTGCTCGTCGACGATGAGCACTTCGCCGTTCATGACGACGTAGTCCTTGTCGCGCTTGAAGAGCGCACGCGCCTTGATCGAGTTGTTGAGGAACGAGATGAGCGGGGTGTTCGCCGACTCGTACAGGTTGTCGATGCCGAGGTAGTCCTCGACCTTCTCGATGCCGGGCTCGAGCACGCCGACCGTGCGCTTCTTCTCGTCGACCTCGAAGTCGACCCCCTCGACGAGGCGCTTGGCGATGTTCGCGAACTCGCCGAACCAGCGGTTCGCCTCACCGGAGGACGGGCCGGAGATGATGAGCGGGGTGCGCGCCTCGTCGATGAGGATCGAGTCGACCTCGTCGACGATCGCGAAGAAGTGGCCGCGCTGCACGAGGTCGCTCGACTGCCACGCCATGTTGTCGCGCAGGTAGTCGAAGCCGAACTCGTTGTTGGTGCCGTAGGTGATGTCGGCGGCGTACTGCTCACGACGCTCGGCAGGGGTCTGTCCGGCGAGGATGCAGCCCGTCGTCATGCCGAGGGCGCGGTACACGCGACCCATGAGCTCCGACTGGTAGCTCGCGAGGAAGTCGTTGACGGTGATGACGTGCACCCCGCGCGAGGCGATCGCGTTGAGGTACGCCGCCGTCGTGGCGACGAGCGTCTTTCCCTCACCGGTCTTCATCTCGGCGATGTTGCCGAGGTGAAGCGCCGCACCACCCATGATCTGCACATCGAAGTGCCTCATACCGAGGGTGCGCTTGGACGCCTCGCGCACGGCGGCGAAGGCCTCCGGCAGGAGGTCGTCCAGCGTCTCGCCGTTCGCGTAGCGCTCACGGAATTCCGCGGTCTCGGCGCGCAGCTCCTCGTCGGTGAGCTCGGAGAACGCGTCCTCGAGTTCGTTGACGGCTGCGGCATACGCCTTCAGACGTCGGAGGACGCGGCCTTCGCCGACGCGCAGGACCTTCTCGACAACGTTCGCCACGAAATGGCCTCCAGTCGTGATTTCGGGCACGCGGAAGCGCCCATGAACGCACCCAGCCTAGCGGGGCCGGGCTGGGTGCGTGGTGGGCGGCGTCTCAGCGTCGTGCGGAGACCTCGACCACCTCGTTGTCGAGACCGATGACGCCGTAGTCCCAGCCCTTGCGCCGGTAGACGACGCTCGGGCGATCGGTGCGGGCGTCGATGAAGAGGAAGAAGTCATGTCCGACGAGCTCCATGCGATCGACGGCCTCCTCGCTCGTCATGAGCTCGGCGGGGAACACCTTCTCGCGGATGACGACGGGGCTCCACTCCTTCTCGGGCTCCTCCTCCACGGTGGGGATGGATCCGGTTGCGACCTTCTCGATCACGTCGGCGCTCGCGGGCTGGACGTCGACGCTGCGGAATCCAGCGGCGGACACCTCGCTGAGCGATGCGGGGCGGTGGTTGCCGCGGTGGACCTTGCGGCGGTCCTTGGCTTTGCGGATGCGTTCGATGAGCTTGTCGTAGGCGAGATCGAAGGCCGCGTACTTGTCCCTCGCCTCCGCTTCGGCGCGCACGATCGGTCCCGGCCCGATGAGGGTGAGCTCGGCGCGATCGTCTCCCCCGAATCCGCCGGTCTCGCGCGTCTGGCGGATCACCCGGACTTCGAGTGCGAGCGCCTTGTCGGCGAGCTTGGCGACCTTCTCGGACTTCTCGGTGACGTAGTCCTCGAAGCGGTCCGGGATCTCGACGTTCCGTCCGGTGATGGTGACATCCATGGAGACCTCCTGACCGGCGAGAGGTGCCGCCATTCGGATCAGGCGGTCGTTCCCTTCTCGCCTTTTCGCCCACCGTAGTGGGCGCGCCTGTGGTTGTCACCACTCGTGCCCCGGATGTCTGCCGAGAGGTTCGGAAGCGATGCCTGAGCGGGGTGTCGCGGCGACCGCCACTGCACCGATGACATGTCCACCGGCAGCGCGGACGGCGTCCGCAGCGGCGCGGATCGTGGCTCCCGTCGTGACCACATCATCGACGATGATGAGCTGGCGCCCCACGAGCGAGCCGCGCGCGCGAAGCACGCCGACCAGATTCCGCAGACGCTCGTCGCGCGTCAGACGCTTCTGCTCGGCGCGACGCGCGGGCGGGCGAAGCGCGCGGATCGTGTCGAGGCCCGCCGCTCGCGTGAGGACGCGCACGGGATCGAATCCGCGCCGCCGATACGCCGCGCGGCTCGTGGGCACCCGGCACAGCTCGACGTGGGTGTCCGGATGCGGCGACGCCTCCTCGCGCAGACGCCCGAGGGCCGCAAGCAGCAGGGGCGCGAGCGGATCGGCGAGAGACGTGCGGCCGTCCTTCACACCCAGCAGCGCGCCACGGACAGCGCCCGTGTAGGCCGCACCCGCCCACACGAGCGGCACTCCCGGCACCGAGA
>JAEYUT010000160.1 GCA_023432305.1 Actinomycetes bacterium | reverse complement strand
TGTACAACCACTACAAGCGCGTCCGTGCGCACGGCACGCTGCAGACGGCCGAGCAGCGCGCCGACGAGGTCGAGATCGCCAAGAGCAACATCCTGATGCTCGGCCCGACCGGATGCGGCAAGACCTACCTCGCGCAGACGCTCGCCAAGCGACTGAACGTGCCCTTCGCCGTCGCCGACGCGACCGCCCTCACCGAGGCGGGGTACGTCGGCAAAGACGTCGAGAACATCCTGCTGAAGCTCCTGCAGGCGGCCGACTTCGACACGAAGCGCGCCGAGACCGGGATCATCTACATCGACGAGGTCGACAAGATCGCCCGCAAGGCCGAGAACCCGTCGATCACGCGCGATGTGTCGGGCGAGGGCGTGCAGCAGGCGCTGCTGAAGATCCTCGAGGGAACGGTCGCCTCGGTTCCTCCTCAGGGCGGGCGCAAGCACCCGCATCAGGAGTTCATCCAGATCGACACCACGAACGTGCTGTTCATCGTGGCGGGTGCGTTCGCGGGTCTCGAGGAGATCATCTCGCAGCGCGTCGGCCGCCGCGGCATCGGCTTCGGCGCTCCGCTGCACAGCAAGCGCGACGAGTCGGCGCTCTTCGCCGAGGTGCTGCCCGAGGATCTGCACAAGTTCGGACTCATCCCCGAGTTCATCGGTCGTCTGCCTGTCGTCACCTCGGTGTCGCCGCTGGACCAGGAGGCTCTCATGGAGATCCTCACGGTGCCGAAGAACGCGCTCGTGAAGCAGTACCAGCGCATGTTCGAGCTCGACGGCGTGGAGCTGGAGTTCGACCGGGGCGCGCTCGAGGCGATCGCGGATCTCGCGGTGCTGCGTCAGACGGGTGCGCGCGGGCTTCGCGCGATCCTCGAGGAGGTGCTCGGACCGATCATGTTCGAGGTGCCCTCGAGCGATGAGGTCGCCCGCGTCGTCGTGACCCGCGAAGCGGTCATCGACAACGCCGCCCCGACGATCGTGCCGCGACCTGCTCGCCGCACCGAGAAGTCCGCCTGAGCCGCACACCAGACTGACGCCGGCGATCTAAGCTGGCGATGCTGCTCGCAGCAATCCGATCCGCCGCGCCCCCGAGCGGCCGCCTGCTCAAGGAGGAGTGGTGGAAGTTCGACCCCCGACCCGTCTGGGTGCCCGCACCTGGTCCGCTTTCGTGATCCTCGGTCTCGCCGGCCAGCTCGCCTGGACCGTCGAGAACATGTACCTCAACGTGTTCGTCTACGACACGATCACCGACGACCCGGCCGTCATCGCGACGCTCGTGGGCGCCTCCGCGATCGTCGCCACGCTCACCGCGCTCGTCGTGGGCGCCTGGTCGGACCGCACGGGCAACCGCCGCACGATCGTGACGGCGGGCTACGTGCTGTGGGGCGCGACGACGGCGGCGTTCGGCTTCGCGACCCCGGAGTCGGTCGGGGCGCTCATCCCCGGCTGGGATGCGGTGACGGCCGCGATCGCCGTGATCATCGTGCTCGACTGCGTGATGACGTTCTTCGGGTCGAGTGCGAACGACGCGGCCTACCAGGCGTGGGTCACGGATTCCACGGATCCCACGAACCGCGGCCGGGTCGATGGGGTGCTCGCGACTCTGCCCCTGCTGTCGATGCTGCTGGTGTTCGCGGCGCTCGACGGGCTCACCCAGGCGGGCCAGTGGCGGCTGTTCTTCGGCATCGTGGGCGCGTTCACCGCAGTGGTGGGTGTGATCGCGTGGTTCTCGGTGCGCAACCGCCCGCCGGCGGATCGCGGGACGAGCGTCTGGGTGGACATCGTGTACACGCTGCGTCCGTCGACGCTGCGGGCGCATCCGCGGCTCTACCAGGTGCTCGTGGTCGTGGCGATCATCGGCATCGCCTCGCAGGTGTACTTCCCGTACCTGATCATCTACATCCAGCGCACCCTGCGCATCGACGGGTACGCGATCGTTCTGGGCGTCGTGCTCACGGTGTCGTCGCTGTGCAGCGTGCTCGCCGGTCGCCTCGCCGACCGCATCGGCAAGCTCCGTGTGGTGCTTCCGGCGATGGGGGTGCTGGTGCTGGGGCTTCTGGGCATGTTCGTCGTACGCGACATGGTGGGTGCGATCGTCGCCGGCACCGTCATGATGACCGGGTTCCTGGTGTCGACGAGCGCGCTCGCGGCGACCGTGCGCGACCTCGTCCCCGAGGGGCGAGCGGGCTCGGTGCAGGGTGTGCGGATGATCGCGGTGGTGCTCATCCCGATGGTGATCGGGCCGTGGATCGGCGCGTTCGTGATTCAGGGGGCCGATGAGACCTACCTGGACCTCGGGGTCGAGAAGCAGGTGCCGACGGCGTGGATCTTCGTCGCAGCTGCGGTGGTCGTGCTGATCGCCGCTCCGCTCGTGGTGCGGCTGCTGCGTGCGGACCGGGGAGCCGGCCGCGCCGTCGCGGAGGCGCCCGCCGCGGAGTCCGCCGAGTCGGAGGCTGAGGTGCCGTGACGATGCTCACCCGGTTCGGGCGCGCGCTCGATCCCGAGAACGTGCTGCCCGAGCACCCGCGACCGCAGCTCGTCCGGGAGGCGTGGGCGAGCCTGAACGGCTGGTGGGAGTGCGCGATCATGCCGCTCGACGCTCCGCAGCCGACCGAGTGGCCCGACCGCATCCTCGTGCCGTTCTCGCCGGAGGCACCCCTGTCGGGGCTCGAGCGCACCCTCACGCATCGGGAGGCGCTCTGGTACCGCCGGTTGCTGCCTGAGCCTCCCGCGGGGGAGCGGATGCTGCTGCACATCGATGCGAGCGACCGCCACACGACGGTGTGGCTCGACGGCATGCTGGTGGGGGAGCACCATGACGGCTTCACCCCGATGGTCGTGGAGCTCACGGATGCGCTCGTCGCGGGCGGACCCGGCGAACTCGTCGTGCGCGTCACCGACCCCACCGACCGCGAGCCGGGGGCGCGCGGCAAGCAGAAGCTGAAGCGCGGCGGCATCTGGTACACCCCGCAGTCGGGGATCTGGCAGTCCGTGTGGCTCGAAGCCGTGCCCCGTACCTTCGTGGAGCGGCTTGAGCTGACGCCCTCCTACGATGCGAGCCGCGAGGTTGCGGGTGAGCTCGCGGTGCGGGTGTTCGCGAACGGTCCGAGCGCCGGTCCGGCCCGCGTCCGGGTGCTCGATGCGGGGCGCGTGGTCGCCGAGGCGGTCGTGCCGCCGGTCGAGCGCGTCGTGCTGCCGATCCCGGATGCACGCCCGTGGTCTCCCGAGGACCCGCACCTGTACGACGTCGAGGTGCAGCTCGGGGACGACCGCGTCGCGAGCTACGCGGGCATACGCACACTCGGCATCCTCGAGGGTCCTGATGGCGCTCGCCGTTTCACCCTCAACGGCGCGCCCGTCCTGCATGCGGGGCTGCTCGACCAGGGGTACTGGCCGGATGGGCTGCTCACGCCCCCCTCGGATGAGGCGATGATCGCCGACATCGAGGCGGCTCGCGCCGCCGGTTTCACGATGCTGCGCAAGCACATCAAGATCGAGCCCGCTCGCTGGTACCACCACTGCGACCGGCTGGGGATGCTCGTGTGGCAGGACGCCGTGAACGGCGGAGGTCGCTATCATCCTCTCGCCATCACGCTCCCCGTGGTGAGCTCGTTCCGGCTCGACGACACCCGACACCGCAGGCTCTTCGCCCGCCGGGACCGCGCCGATCGCGAGGCCTTCGAGGTGGCCCTCGACGCGATGATCGCGCACCTCGGCAACCACCCGTCGATCGTCGGCTGGGTGCCCTTCAACGAGGGCTGGGGGCAGTTCGATGCGGCGCGCATCGCGGCGCATGTCGCCCAGCTCGACCCGAGTCGCCCCGTCGACCATGCAAGCGGCTGGCATGATCAGTTCGCGGGCGACGTGCTGAGCCTGCACGTGTACTTCCGTCGCTTCCGGATGCCGGATCGCCGACGCTGGCGTGCCCGTGCCGTCGTGCTCTCCGAGTTCGGCGGCTACAGCTGGCCCGTGGACGGGCACCGCTGGAACGAGCGCGAATTCGGCTACCGGCGCTACCGCGATCGCGCCTCCCTCGCCGAGGCCGTCACAGCCCTCTGGCGCGACGAGCTCGCACCCGCCACCGCGCAGGGCCTCGCCGGATTCGTGTACACCCAGCTCACCGACGTCGAGGACGAGGTCAACGGGCTGCTCACCTACGACCGCGAGGTCGTGAAGATCGACACCGAGCTCCTGGGCACCCTCAACGCCGAGCTCGCGAGCATCGCCGCGCGCACCGCGGCGGGAGAGGAGCACGCGTGAGGCTCACCGAGCGCGAGATCACCGAGGCCATCTCGTTCACCGGTCCCGACGGGCTCCTCGATCGCGCCGCCGTCGGCTGGACCCGCAGCCAGCTGCACGACACCTCCGGCATCGACGGCCGGAAGGCGTGGGCGCGCAACAAGCGCTGGGAGTACTGGTCGGTCATCGGCGAGCGGTTCATGGTGTCGCTCACGGTGTCGCACATCGACTACCTCGGCTCGCAGGAGGTGTGGGTGTTCGACCGCGAGACAGGCGCCGAGCACCAGCAGACGGCGCTCGTGCCGTTCGGTCGCGGCGTGACCCTGCCGCCGTCGCTCGGCGACGGACCCGCGCACGTGAAGGCGGGGAAGCTGGAGATCTGGATCGATCCGGTGGAGGCGGGCACACGCCTCGCGTTCCGCACGCCCGACGTCTCCGGTGAGCTCGTCGCGAGCCGCCCCGCGGGGCAGGAGCACATGGGCGTCGTCGTCCCATGGAGCGACAGGCGGTTCCAGTACACGGTCAAGGATGTCGCGCTGCCGACCACCGGAGTCCTCGTGATCGACGGCACGGAGCACCGCATCGAGGAGGGCGGCCCTGCCTGGGGAGTGCTCGACCACGGTCGCGGTCGCTGGCCATACGACGTCGCCTGGAACTGGGCGGCCGGATCCGGGATCGTCGACGGACGTCGCATCGGCATCCAGCTCGGCGACAAGTGGACCATCGGCTCGGGATCCACCGAGAACTGCCTCTTCGTCGACGGGCGCGCCCACAAGATCTCCGAGGAGCTCACCTGGGAGTACGACACGGGCGACTACCTCGCGCCGTGGCGTGTGCACGGGGAGCTCGCCGATCTCACCTTCACCCCCTTCCACGACAAGAAGACCCGCACCAACGTGGGCGTCATCCAGGCGAAGACGGATCAGTGCTTCGGGCACTGGGCGGGATGGATGGCGACGGATGCGGGGGAGAAGGTGCGCGTGGACGGCGCCGTCGGGTTCGCGGAGGACGTGCACAACCGCTGGTGAGAGACCTCGCTCGCGCCCCGCTACGCTGACGCCATGAACGAGCGAAGCAGCAGTTCCTCCACGGTGGTGCGCGGTGTGCGGCGGGCGGCGATCATCTCGATCGTCATCTCGCTCGCGATCGCGGCGCTGCTCGGCATCATCGCGCTTCTGAGCGGTGAGTTCGGGGAGCTGCAGTCGCGCGTGCTGCTCACAACGCTCACGGTCGCCGCATTCGGCACGACCGCTCTGTGCCACCTGGCCGTCGTCGCGCGGCGGGTGCGCGTCGTGGGCTTCGTGGGCATCGCCGCGAGCATCGTCGCGGCGGTCTGCGCGCTCGTGCTCATCTGGAGCGACCTGGCGTGGGAGCAGATCGAGCCGGTCCTGAAGGGGCTGGCCGTCGGCGGGATCGCGGCGGGGAGCCTCGCCCAGGCGAACCTGCTCCTGCTGCTCTCGGGGCGTCCTCAGCGCGCCATCCGCGTCGCCCTCGCCGTGACGCTCGGGTCGATCGGGGTGGTCGCGGTCATGATCCTCGTGCCGATCCTCACCGACTGGGAGATCCCGGGTGCAGCGGCTGCGGAGGCGTACTGGCGCTTCTTCGGCGTCATCGCGATCCTCGACGCTCTCGGCACGATCGCCCTGCCGATCCTGGGGCTCGTTCTCCGCCGCGCGGTCGGCGCGGAGTCCTCGCCGGCCTCGGAC
>JAEYUT010000081.1 GCA_023432305.1 Actinomycetes bacterium | reverse complement strand
CCATCGGCGCCTGTCTCGTGGGCTCGGAGTTGTGTTTAAGAGACTGTGCACGACCTGCTCCGGGATCTCGACGTGGCGCACGGCCAGCTCCGAGATGTGCACGAGGCCCTCGATGCCGTCCGCGACGCGGACGAAAGCGCCGAACGGCACGAGCTTCGTGACCTTGCCCGGCGCGACCTGGCCGATCGCGTGGGTGCGCGCGAAGACCTGCCACGGGTCCTCCTGGGTCGCCTTGAGCGAGAGCGACACGCGCTCGCGGTCCAGGTCGACCTCGAGGATCTCGACGGTGACCTCCTGGCCGACCTCGACGACCTCGGATGCGTGTTCGATGTGCTTCCACGAGAGCTCGGAGACGTGCACGAGGCCGTCCACGCCACCCAGGTCGACGAACGCACCGAAGTTGACGATCGAGGAGACGACGCCCTTGCGGACCTGTCCCTTCTGGAGGTTGTTGAGGAAGGTCGAACGCGACTCCGACTGCGTCTGCTCGAGCAGCGCGCGGCGGCTCAGGACGACGTTGTTGCGGTTCTTGTCGAGCTCGAGGATCTTGGCCTCGATCTCCTGGCCGAGGTACGGCGTGAGGTCGCGCACGCGGCGGAGCTCGATGAGCGATGCCGGGAGGAAGCCGCGAAGGCCGATGTCGACGATGAGTCCGCCCTTGACGACCTCGATGACCGAGCCGGTGACGACACCGTCGGCCTCCTTGATCTTCTCGACGTCGCCCCACGCGCGCTCGTACTGCGCACGCTTCTTCGACAGGATGAGGCGGCCTTCCTTGTCCTCCTTCTGGAGAACGAGGGCCTCGACGGTGTCGCCGACGGTGACCACCTCAGTGGGGTCGACGTCGTGCTTGATCGAGAGCTCGCGCGAGGGGATGACACCCTCGGTCTTGTAACCGACGTCGAGGAGGACCTCGTCGCGGTCGATCTTCACGACGGTTCCTTCGATGAGGTCGCCGTCGTTGAAGAACTTGAGGGTCTTCTCGACCGCGGCCAGGAAGTCTTCAGCAGATCCGATGTCGTTGATGGCGACCTGCTTGGTGGCCGAGGCGGTCGTTGCGTTAGTCATAAAGTGATTGCTCCGGATGGGGACATGATCGGGCCTGCGAGGCGGTGTTGCGAGATGTGCTCCGCAGGCATGCGGATATGGATGTCACGAATGCGACTCTCCAGATTACCGCACTCCGCCCCTCTGCGCGACGACATGACGCACCGCATCCTCGAGATCGGGCACCGCGAACTCGAAGCCGGCGCGAGTGAGGCGCTCGGGCAGCACCCATCTGCTCTTCAGCAGCAGCTCGGTCTCGGTGCGGACGAGCCACGCGCCGACCTCCAGCACCGGTCGCGGCGCGGGCAGACCCACCGGCATCCGGAGCACACGGCGCAGAGTGCGCATGAGCTCGACGCCGTCCACGGGGTTCGGCGACGACAGGTTGATCGGGCCCGTCAGCGCGTCGTCGGCTTCGATGAAATCGAGCGCGCGAGCGACGTCGTCGAGGTGGATCCAGCTGAACCGCTGACGGCCCCACGTGGCCGCGAAGCGGTGCTGTGTGCCGGCGGTGCGTCGCTCACGCGTGGAGAACCAGGGCGTGTCCCACTGCGGCCCGCCGAGGCCCCAGCGCGCCAGTCGCAGCAGAGGGATGAGCGCGCTGCCGTCACCCAGCACGATCGCCGTGCGGATCGCGACGCGTCGAGTCTCGGGCAGATCGGGCGCGAAGAGCTCGCGCTCCCATGCGGTCGCGACCGACACCGAGAACCCGGTGCCGATCTCGCCGTCGCTCTCCGTCATCGGTCGATCCTCGGCGTGGCGGTAGATCGTCGCGGTGGATGAGTTGATCCACAGCGGCGGCGTGGACGGGACGTCGGCGATCGCCTCGGCGAGTTCGCGCGTCGTCTCCACGCGGGAGCGCACGATCTCTGCGCGGTTCACCGCGTGGTACCGGCAGTTGACGCTCTTGCCCGCGAGATTCACGACCATCGCGCTGCCGTCGATGACCTGGCGGATCGCGTCACCGTCGCCCCACGTGGCATCCGCACCGGAACCCGCGCGTCCGATCGTGCGCACCTCACGCCCAGCCTCGCGCCAGTGGGCGACGAGCGCCCGACCCATGAATCCGGAGGCGCCGGCCACGACGACCGGACCGCGCGGGCTGGTCATCCCTCGTCGTCGCCGACGCGCTCGACGTGGTAGCTGAACGCGCCCGCGTACTCGTAGAGCCGCCCGACGATGGGAAGGTCGATCGTGAGCGACACATGCTGGCGGCCGTCATCGAGCGCGCGCTCGAGCACCGTGATGCGCGGTGCCCACGAGGGGGGCAGCGTGAACCGCAGGCCTGCGATGTCGATCCCCACACGACCGGAGGTGATGAGCAGCCCGCCCTCATCGGGTTCGACGAACAGCTCGCTCACGAGCCGCTCCCCCGCGCCCGTGCGCTGACGGAGCCCGCGCCGAGTCCAGACGACGCGGTCGGTCATCGTTCGGTCACCCGATGCGAAATGGAACCGGCGCACACTGATCTGGCCGTGAGGTGTGGGCACATTCACGATCGTGAACGGCACCTGCTTCTCCCAGACGGGCCAGGCGATGTTCCAGCGGCTGAGCAGCGCGAGGATCGGCCACAGCCAGCGACGCGGGGATCCGACGCGCGTGAAGACACCCTCACCGAGTCCGTGCGAGCCGTACGGCACGCCCCCGAAGTAGTCGGCGAGGGCGGGTGGCAGCTCGTTGAGCCGCCACCCGAGTGCCGACGCCCACGGGGTGCCCGGCGTGCGTGCACTCACGGCAGCAGGCTCGCCCGGAGCGTGTCGAGACCGACGCCGCCGAGGTCGAGTGCGTTCTTGTGGAACTCGCGGAACGAGAAGGCATCGCCATCGCGGCGCTGCGCCTCGTCGCGGATCTGCTCCCAGATCCGCTGTCCCACCTTGTACGACGGCGCCTGTCCGGGCCAGCCGAGGTACCGGTTCACCTCGAAGCGCACGAACGAGTCGTTCATGTTGACGTTGCGGCGCATGAACTCGAGCGCGAAGTCGGCGTCCCAGATGCCGTCCGTGTCGAGATCCTCGAGACCGCGCACCCGAGGCTTGGGCTTTCCGAGGTGCACGCCGATGTCGAGAACGACGCGCGCGGCGCGCATCCGCTGACCGTCGAGCATGCCGAGGCGGTCAGCCGGGTCCTCGAGGTAGCCCAGCTCCTCCATGAGGCGCTCGGCGTAGAGCGCCCAGCCTTCGGCGTGACCGCTCGTGCCGGCGAGCTGGCGCCGCCAGGTGTTGAGCTGGGCGCGGTTGTAGACCGCCTGGCCGATCTGCAGGTGGTGTCCGGGAACACCCTCGTGGAAGACCGTGGTCTTCTCGCGCCAGGTGTCGAATTCGGTGATGCCCTCGGGCACGCTCCACCACATGCGACCTGCGCGGCTGAAGTCATCGCTCGGGCCCGTGTAGTAGATGCCGCCTTCCTGCGTGGGGGCGATCATGCACTCCAGGGCGCGCACCGGCTCGGGAATGTCGAAGTGGGTCTCTCCGAGCTCCGCGATCACGCGGTCCGAGAGCTCCTGCATCCACGCCTGGAGCGCGTCGGTTCCGTGGAGCTTGCGCGTCGGGTCCTTCTCGAGGTGGGCGATCGCCTCCTCGACGGTCGCGCCGGGGAGGATCTCCTGGGCGACGCGCGTCTGCTCGTCGATCATGCGCTCGAGCTCGGCGATGCCCCACTCGTAGGTCTCGTCGAGGTCGATCTCAGCGCCGAGGAAGGCGCGAGAGCGGAGCGCGTACATCTCGCGCCCGACGGCATCCACCTCGGTCGCGGCGGGCAGCAGCTCGGTCTCGAGGAAGTCGGCGAGGGCGTCGTAGGCGGCGGCCGAGGCGTCCGCGCCGCGCGCGAGGTCGGCGCGGACGCTCTCCGGCAGCTCGCCGTCGGCGGGAGCGGCCTCCTGGGTGAACGTGCGGAAGAAGCCGTCGGGGCGG
>JAEYUT010000131.1 GCA_023432305.1 Actinomycetes bacterium | reverse complement strand
GGGCTGTCGCCGGAGGTGCGGTACAGCGTCTGCTTGATGGCGAGCACGTGGGGGTCGGCGGCCGCCTGCTCGAGGAAGGCCTGCACGCTCGTCGCGAACGACTCGTAGGGGTGGTGCAGCAACACATCGCCCCGGCTGATGGAGGCGAAGATGTCGGGCTTCTCGGTGGGGTCGTTCGGCTGCAGCGCCACGGAGGTCGTGGGCACGCGGCGCGGGAACTTGAGGTCGGGGCGGTCGAGCTTGGTGATCTCGAAGAGGCCCCCGAGGTCGAGCGGCGCGGGAAGGCGATACACCTCGCGGTCGGTGATGCGCAGCTCCTGCATGAGCAGCTCGAGCGTCACCTCATCCATGTCGTCGGTGATCTCGAGGCGGATGGGAGGCCCGAAGCGTCGGCGCAGCAGCTCCTTCTCCAGCGCCTGCAGCAGGTTCTCGGTCTCGTCTTCCTCGATGACGACGTCTTCGTTGCGGGTGACGCGGAACTCGTGGTGCTCGAGCACCTCCATCCCCGGGAACAGCTCACCGAGGTGGTTCGAGATGAGGTCTTCGAGGGCGATGTAGCGCAGCTGGCGCTTGTCGTTCGGGAGGCGGACGAAGCGGGGGAGGTTGGTGGGCACCTTGAGGCGCGCGAACTCCACCTTCTCGGTCTTCGGGTTGCGCACCCGGATGGAGAGGTTGAGCGAGAGTCCTGAGATGTACGGGAAGGGGTGGGCCGGGTCGACGGCGAGCGGCATCAGCACGGGGAAGATCTGGTTC
The DNA here is from genome assembly GCA_023432305.1 of Actinomycetes bacterium. Taxonomy (GTDB): domain Bacteria; phylum Actinomycetota; class Actinomycetes; order Actinomycetales; family Microbacteriaceae; genus Homoserinibacter. Next base: position 1,836 of record JAEYUT010000131.1, on the reverse strand, counting down.
TGGAACACCTCGTGCATGACCTCGCGGTCGTGCTCGTCGAGGTCGTTCCAGCCTTCGACGAGGATGCCCGCCTCGTCGAGCGCCGGCTTCACGGAGTCGTGGAAGACGCGCGCGTGGCGCTCCTGCAGCTCGTGGGCGCGTCGGGAGATGTCGTCGAGCACGTCGAGCGGTGCGCGGCCCACGTTGGTGGGCACGGCGAGACCGGTGTCGATGCGGCGCTTGAGGCCTGCCACGCGCACCATGAAGAACTCGTCGAGGTTGGAGGCGAAGATCGCGAGGAAGTTGGCGCGCTCCAGCAGGGGCACGCTCTCGTCTTCGGCGAGTTCGAGCACGCGCTGGTTGAACGCGAGCCAGCTGAGCTCGCGGTCGAGGAATCGATCAGCGGGGAGCGTGCCGTCGTCGTACGGCGCCGGATCGGCCTCGTAGTCGTCGAGCAGATCCGCCGCCAGGGTGGCGTCACCGAGGGGGCTGTTCGTCTCCATCGGCCCATCTTGCCAGGTCGAGGTGTCCGTGCGGTTACAGGCTGTGGGTGGTGCCGCCCGCGACGCGCTGCACGGTCGCGAGGAGCGCGTCGACGGCGGGTGCGCCGAGCTCGTCGGCGAGGGCGCGGGTGACCTCGCGCGAGCTGGCGGCGGCGTCGCGGCAGAACTGCTCGCCGGCCGGGGTGAGGCGGATCCGGGCGGCGCGCGCGTCGTCGGGATCGGGCTCGCTCGCGATGTAGCCGGCCTGCTCGACGTCGCGCACGAGCAGGCTCATCGCCTGCCGGGTGACGCCTGCGGCGGCGGCGAGCTCGCTCGCGCGGGTGAGCCCTGCTTTGAGGCCGGCGAAGACCGGCAGGTGGGCGGGCCGGATCTCGCGGTGGCCGCGCTCGTGGATGCGTGCGAAGAGCTCGGCGCGCGCGCGGCGCTCGGCGGCGCCGAGGGCGAGGGCGAGGTCGGAGGCGAGGGCCGCCGTGAGGTCGTCGTCGGTCATCGCCGTGCTCCCATCCATGGCCACTTCGTCAATGCGCTTGACAATATCCGTCAAGTGCATTGACAATGATCGTCAACTGCTTTGACTATCTGAGAGAGATCATGACAGACACCACCACCTCCAGCGCCGTCGGATCCGTGTTCCCCGCCCTGCGCCTCGTCGACTCCGACGGCGTCGCGACCGACGGCATCCCGCTCGCCCCCGGCGGCACGATCGTGCACTTCATGCGCTCGTCCACCTGCCCTGTGTGCCTCGGCCACGCCGCCGTCATCGATCAGCTCGTGCGCTCCGGATCGCTCGGCGACGCACGCGTCGTCTTCATCGCCCCCGGCGGTGCCGAGGAGGCTGCCGAGGCCTCGGTCCGGATGCGGGGGCGCGCGATCGCCGTCTACGCCTCGGGCGACGCGCACCGCGATGCAGGGCTCGGGCGCTTCCTCGCGCTGCAGCACAGCGGCACCTTCGTGCTCGACGCGGACGGCGCCGTGCTGTCGGCCGTCACCGCGACGATCCCCACGGCGAGCTTCTCGCGCGCCGAGCTCGTGCGTGTGCTCCCGATCGGCACCGAGCAGGGCGCCGACTGACCGCGACGCTCAGGCGTCGTCGCCGTCCTCGTGCACATTGAAGCGGTAGCCGACGTTGCGCACCGTGCCGATGAGCGACTCGAGATCACCCAGCTTCGCGCGCAGACGCCGCACGTGGACATCCACGGTGCGGGTGCCGCCGAAGTAGTCGTAGCCCCACACTTCGCTCAGCAGCTGCTCCCGGGTGAAGACGCGGGAGGGGTGGGTCGCGAAGAAGTGCAGGAGCTGGAACTCCTTATAGGTGAGGTCGAGGGGCTTGCCGTGCACTTTCGCGGAGTACGAG
>JAEYUT010000015.1 GCA_023432305.1 Actinomycetes bacterium | reverse complement strand
CGCCCGTACTGGCTGTACACCCCGGTTCCGGTGTCGAGAGGCAGCGTCAGCCCCACGCCCAGAGGGATGAGCGAGAGCAGCCCGAGGTCGAGGGCAGCCTCCCAGGCGTCGTCACCCAGATAGTCGGCGGTGCCCGCGTTGCTTCGCCCCGTGCTGACGGTCTCGGGGGCGATGTTGTCGACGGTGATGCCGTCGGTGAACGCGAGCGGGTCGAGATCGTATTCGAGAAGCTCGGCGGTGAGGATGCGCCCCCAGGCACGGGTGTCGACGGCTCCCGCCGGTGCGACGCAGTCGAGCGCGCCAGCGTCACCGTGCACCATCTCGATGTCGGTGAAGCTGGCTGCGCTGGACGCGACACCAGCGCCCACGAGCAGTGAGCCCGCTGCGATCGAAGCCAGAGCGGTGACCGCACGGGCCCGGGGCGCTCGGGGGTCCTGTGCCCGATGCCGTGGCCGAACACGCAGCAGCTTCATGACGCCGTCTCCTCTCGGAAGCACGACCGCACGAGGATGAGCAGCATGAGCCCCGCGATGACGAGTGCGGAGGCGACGATGAGCGGCTGCGTCGTGTCGGCTCCAGTCAGAGCGATGGCCCCGCCTGGGGTCGTGGTGCCGATGGTGGCGGACGTGCCGAACCCGCGAATCGTCATCGCGAAATCTGCGCGCGTGCCGTTGAGAGAACCGGGCGCGTCGGCTGGCACTCCGACGCGGAGCCGCAGGTGACGCTCGTCGCCCGGCTCGAGGGTTCCCAGGTCGCGCGCGGCCGTGTCGATCTGGGCGAACGGCGACACGGGGATCAGCGTGGTTGAGCTGGCGCAGCTGGTGGCTCCGGGAGCCCCTGCCCAGGCCTGAGGGCACTCCTCGATCGACAGCCATGCACCGCGCGACGACTGTGCCAGAGGGCCGCTGGAGACGAGGTCGAACGTCACCGTTCCGGCAGAGGGGGCGTCCGATCGGACGGTGACCAGCCACTCGTCCGACTCCCCGGCGTCGAGCTCGACATCGAACTCGCCGGGCTCGACCTCGACGATGAGGTGGCCGGGCGCGCCCGAATCGACGACATCTCGAGCGACGGCGGCGGCAACGGTGGGGAAGCCCAGCACCATCGCAGCGGTCAGCGCGGCGACGGCGGTGTGACGCGCGACGTGTGCCATGCGGATCTCCGTTCGGATGGGTCTGTATCTCGACGGTGGCGGGGAACGCGCCGCTCGGGCCACCAGGCCCAGAGGACGAGGAGCGCGACGACCGTCGCGGCGAGAGGGGCGAAGAGGGGCTGATCTGCGGCGGCGAAGAAGTACCCCAGTGCGGGAACGCCGCCGAGCACGAGGCCCACGCGCGAGGCCACATAGGGCGCAGGGTCATCGTGGTCGTTGGCGTCGCCGCGCATGCGGATCGTCGCTCCGCCGGGAATCGGCTCGTGCTGCACGATGCGATGCGTGACGGGCGTTCCGTCGCTGCGGACGATGGTGACGACGTCCCCGACCGCCACGGCATCCGCGGGCAGGTCGCGCACGATGACCACGCTGCCCGCAGGGTAGGTCGGGGCCATCGAGCCGGTGGCGAGCCGCACTGCCTGAAGCCCGGCGAGGGGGGCGAGCGCGGCGAGAAGGACGATCACCCCGACGAGAGCTGCCGCGCCGAGCAGAAGCTGGGAAGTGAACTGCAGCACCCGGCGCCCCGCACGCTGTGCAGGTGCGGCGGGATCCGCTTCGGGGGCAGCGAGAGCCGCCGGGTGCTGCAGTTCGGTCATGGGCTCGGCCTTACGGGGCGACCGACGTGGCGGTGAACGTCCAGTACGGCACGAAGCTCTGGCCCTGGAGGTCCTGGCTCGCCCCTGCGGGCAGAGACAGCTGGATGCAGACGGTCTTGGTGTCTGCGCCGTCCGCCGCGAGGCTGAAGTCGGAGCTCGTGGCGGGCCCGAGGATCGAGGTGCCGGATGCCTGCAGAAGCTGCGATCCGGCCACGTTGTAGCCGGCGGCGCTGCAGTCGGCGATCGTCGGAACGAGGCGCGCGCCGTACTCCAGCGCTTCCTCGATCTCGGTGGCTGGGGCGTCTGCATTGTCGGGCTCGAGGGCGAGCGTGCCGCCCAGTGAATCGTCGACAGTCTTCAGCTGCACCCAGGCGTAGACGGTGTCGCCGGGCGTGAGCGCGGACGCTGCACTGCCGAAGCTGATGACGTCGGCGCCGTTGCGCGTTTCGTAGTCGCCGAATGCGTGCGCCTCGACGGCGCGCTGCACGACCTCGAATGTGGCGGTCGAGACGCCGTCGCCGGGGTCGCCGGGGTCCTCAGGCCCGGTGCCGTTGTTGGTGATGCCACCGGCGATCCACTCGACGTCGGTCCATGCTGCGAGCGAGGGGATGGTGACTCCGGCGGCGAGTACGGTGCCGGCTGCAGCGATGGCGCCGATGCGCTTGCGGTTGCGCGCCGCGGCGACCTGGGACTTGGGCATAGATGTGCTCCTTCGGACGAGGTGCCCGCGTCGTCTGCGAGCCCTCCGATGCTGGCACCCGAACCGTTCCACTAGAAAGCTCGCTCTGCCCCCCAGAAGCGGGGAGTTGACACGTCACGCAAGAAGGGAATTCGACTCAACTCCATGCATATGCATAGAAATATGTGAGATGTCACCGAAAGACGATGTTCGGCGATGTGGGAAATATACGGATGACGATCCTCCGCTTGCGCCGCACCTGCTCACCCGAGCAGAGGCGCCTCCACGTCGTTACCGAAAGGTTATCCGCGACGCCGAGCCCCGCGCCCCCAGATCGGGGGCCCATCGGTCGCAGCAGACCGAGCGCGCGCGCCGCTCAGGAAGGTGGAGCCGAGCGGCATCTGACGCGATGCCTGCCGATGCGGCGCACGGGCGCCTCTGTCGGCATCCCAGGAGATCGGCGCGTCGATCGATCGCGGCGAACTGCGGGCCTCGCCAGGAGTGCCCGTCGTTCCGTGAGCGAGAGGTGAAGCTGCCTGCGTCACGCACAGGCGCCAGCGAATGCTCAGCTGGTGACGACGACCGGTGCGCCGACGGCGGCATCCGGGCCCATCTCGTCGGCGATGCGGCGCGCCTCCTCGATGAGCGTCTGCACGATCTCAGCTTCGGGCACGGTCTTGATGACCTCGCCCTTGACGAAGATCTGACCCTTGCCGTTGCCGCTCGCAACGCCCAGATCGGCCTCGCGTGCCTCGCCGGGGCCGTTCACGACACAGCCCATGACGGCCACGCGCAGCGGCACCGTCACATCCTTGAGCCCCTCGGTCACCGAGTCCGCGAGCGTGTAGACATCCACCTGGGCGCGACCGCACGACGGGCACGACACGATCTCGAGCTTGCGCTCGCGGAGGTTGAGCGACTGCAGGATCTGCAGGCCCACCTTGACCTCCTCGGCGG
>JAEYUT010000010.1 GCA_023432305.1 Actinomycetes bacterium | reverse complement strand
TTCCAGCTTCAGCTTCCTCGATGGGGCCTCCTCGCCCGAGGAGCTGCTCGAGGAGGCGGAGCGGCTGGGACTCAGCGCCCTCGCGATCGTCGACCACGACACCCTCGCCGGCATCGTGCGATTCGCGGAGGCGGCCGAGAGCTCGAGCGTCGCGACCGTGTTCGGGGCGGAGCTGTCGCTCGGGCTGAGTGGCCCGCAGAACGGCGAACCGGATCCGGAGGGAGAGCATCTCGTGGTGCTCGCGCGCGGGCAGGAGGGGTATCACCGGCTTGCGTCGGCGCTCACCGAGGCGAATCTGCGCGGCGGCGAGAAGGGGCGACCCGTGTACGACCTCGACGACCTGGCGGCGCACGCGGACGGCCACTGGGCGATCCTCACCGGATGCCGCAAGGGCGCTGTGCGGCGCGCCCTCGCCCGCGGCGGCATCGACGAGGCAGGGCATGCGCTCGACGAGCTCGTCGCCCGGTTCGGGCATGACGCCGTGCATGTGGAGCTCATCGATCAGGGCGACCCGCTCGACTCCGACCGCAATGACGCGCTGGCGGCTCTCGCCGCCTCTCGGGGCCTCCCCGTGCTCGCGACCGGCAACGTGCACTACGCCACCCCGGCGCGCCGGCACATCGCCGCTGCGGTGGCGGCTGTGCGGGCTCGCCGCAGCCTCGATGAGCTCGATGGATGGCTTCCCGCATCCGGGGGCGCGCATCTGCGCAGCGGTCGAGAGATGCACGCCCGCTTCGCCCGGTATCCGGGGGCTGTGGAGCATGGGCTCGCTCTCGCCGCCGAACTCGCCTTCCCGCTGCGTCGGGCGAAGCCCGCGCTGCCGAAGCAGAAGGTGCCGGAGGGACACACCCCCATGTCGTATCTGCGTGAGCTCGTGTGGGCTGCGGTTCCGGAGCGCTACCCCGATCTCGCCGACGAGGACCGGGCGCGCATCGAGGCGGAGCTCGCCGTCATCGAGAAGAAGGACTTCCCCGGCTACTTCCTCATCGTGCACGACATCGTCGCGTTCGCCCGCAGCCGCGGGATCCTGTGTCAAGGGCGCGGATCGGCCGCCAACTCGGCGGTCTGCTACCTGCTGGGCATCACCGCGGTCGACGCGATCGGGTACCGGCTGCCGTTCGAACGGTTCCTGTCGGCGCTGCGCGACGAGGAGCCCGACATCGACGTCGACTTCGACTCGGATCGGCGCGAGGAGGTCATCCAGTGGGTCTTCGACACCTACGGGCGCCGCAACGCCGCCCAGGTGGCGAACGTCATCCAGTACCGCCCCAAGAACGCCATCCGGGATGTCGCGAAGGCGCTCGGGTACAGCCCAGGGCAGCAGGACGCCTGGTCGAAGCAGGTGGATGCGCACGCGTGGAACCTGGAGGCGACCGCCACAGCCGACTCCGACATCCCGGCCCCGGTGGTGGAGCTCGCGAGGGAGCTGCTGAAGGCTCCCCGGCACCTCGGCATCCATTCGGGAGGCATGGTTCTCACCGACCGCCCTGTGGGCGAGGTGGTGCCGATCGAGCATGCGCGCATGGAGAATCGCACCGTCATCCAGTGGGATAAGGACGACGCCGCCTGGATGGGGCTCGTGAAGTTCGATCTGCTGGGGCTCGGGATCCTCGCGGCGCTGCAGCACAGCTTCGACCTCATCCGGCTCTCGACGGGCGAGGAATGGACGCTGCAGTCGCTTCCCAAGGAGGAGGCGGCGGTCTACGACATGCTGTGCCGCGCAGATTCGATCGGCGTCTTCCAGGTGGAGTCGCGCGCCCAGATGGGGCTGCTGCCGCGTCTCCAGCCGCGCCGCTTCTACGACCTCGTCGTGCAGATCGCTCTCGTGCGCCCCGGCCCCATCCAGGGCGGCGCGGTGCACCCCTTCGTGCGGCGCAAGCTCGGCACGGAGCCGATCGAGTACGCGCATCCGAAGCTCATTCCGGCTCTCGAGCGCACTCTCGGGGTGCCGGTGTTCCAGGAGCAGCTCATGCAGATGGCGATGGCGGTCGGCGAGTGCACGGGCGAGGACGCCGACCTGCTGCGGCGCGCGATGGGATCCAAGCGCGGGCTCGAGCGCATCGAGTCGCTGCGCCGCAAGCTCTATGAGGGGATGGCGCGCAACGGCCTCACGGGGGTGGTCGCTGACGAGATCTACGCGAAGATCCAGGCGTTCGCGAACTTCGGCTTCGCCGAGAGCCACAGTCTGAGCTTCGCCCTGCTCGTGTATGCCAGCTCCTGGATCAAGCTGCACTACCCGGCGGCGTTCCTGGCGGGGCTGCTGCGTGCGCAGCCGATGGGCTTCTACTCTCCCGCGACGCTCACGGCGGATGCGCGGCGCCACGGGGTCGAGGTGCGTCGCCCCGACATCCTGCGTTCGGATGTCGACGCGGGCCTCGAACCGCTCACGCCCGGCACACCTCTCGCTCCCACGGGTCTTCCGTCGTGCGGGGAGCGCATCCAGCCTCCTGTGGAGGAGTTCGATCCCTCGGCACCGGATCGAACACGCGACCACCGCAGGGATGGCGGCGTCGCTGTGCGCCTCGGTCTCGCGGGGGTGCGCGGCATCGGGGCGAGGCTCGCGGGCAGGATCGTCGCCGAGCGCCGCTCAGGTGGTGCGTTCCGCGACATGGAGGATCTCGTGCGCCGCGTGGGTCTCACGACGGCGCAGCTCGAGGCGCTTGCGACGGCGGGGGCGTTCGAGCCCTTCGGGATGAAGAACCGGGAGGCGCTGTGGCGGGCGGGGGCTGCCGCCCAGGATCGCGCCGAGTACCTCGCGGGCACGGTCGTGGCCGTGCAGCCGCCGCTGTTCCCCGATCCGACGCCGTTCGAGACGCTCGCGGGCGACCTGTGGGCGACGGGCATCTCGCCCGACGATCATCCGGTGCGTCACCTGCGCTCTCGGCTGGCGGCACGGGGGGTGCTGCCCGCTTCGGCCCTGCGCGAAGCCGAGAGCGGTCGTCGCATCGAGGTCGCGGGGCTCGTGACGCATCGGCAGCGTCCGGCCACCGCCTCCGGCATCACCTTCATGAACGTGGAGGACGAGACGGGGCTCGTGAACGTCATCTGCGGGGCGGGCTTCTGGGCCCGGCACCGTCGGGTGGCGCGCGATGAGCCTGCGGTGATCGTGCGCGGCATTCTCGAACGCTCCCCCGAGGGGGTCATCAATGTGCTCGCTGATGCGATCGAGCCTCTGCGGGCGGGCGTCGAGCACCGTTCGCGCGACTTCCGCTGAACGGCGTTCAGATCGCTGAACGCCGTTCAGGCGACGAGTCAGACCTCCGCGAGCTCCGCTTCGGCGAGCAGCACGCACAGCGCGAGAGCCTCGAGCGCCTGCTCGAGGTCGGCCTCCGGCGGCATCGACGGCGCGATGCGGATGACGCTGTCGGCCGGGTCGTGGCCGTACGGGAAGGCCGCACCGGCGGGCGTGACGGCGATGCCGGCATCCTTGGCGAGCTGCACGGCGCGGGACGCGGTCCCCGCAGGCGCGGAGAGCGTCACGAAGTAGCCGCCCGTCGGACGCGTCCACGTGGCATGGCCGGTGAGACGGTCGCTCAGAACGCGCTCCACGAGGGCGAACTTGGGTGCGAGCAGGTCGCGGTGCCGGCGCATGTGAGCGCGCACGCCCTCCGCGTCGCCGAAGAAGCGCAGGTGGCGCTGCTGAGCGAGCTTGTCGGGCCCGATGGTCTGGAAGCTCGCGTGCGAGCGGTACCAGGCGATGTTCGCCGGCGACGAGCCGAAGAAGGCGACACCGGCGCCCGCCTGGGTGATCTTCGAGGTCGAGGCGTAGACGAACACGCGGTCGGGGTTGCCCGCCTCCGCGGCGAGGCCCAGGATATCGAGCGGGGCCGGCTCGTCATCGGTGAGGTGGTGCACCGCGTAGGCGTTGTCCCAGAAGATGCGGAAGTCGCTCGCGGCGGCAGGAAGCGACACGAGTGCGCAGGCTGTCTCCTCGGTCACGGTCGCGCCGGTCGGGTTCCCGTACATGGGAACGATCCACATGCCGCGCACGGACGGATCCTGCAGGTGGGTGGCGACGGCGTCGAGGTCGACCTGGCCGTTCTCCAGGTACGGGATGGGGATCATCCGGATGCCGAGGTGCTCGGTCATCGCGAAGTGGCGGTCGTATCCCGGCGCAGGGCACAGGAACGCGATGTCATCGTCGCGCCACGGGCGCTCGCTTCCGGGAACGCCGTGCAGGAGCGCGTGGACGATCGTGTCGTGCATCGTCTGCAGGCTCGCGTTACCGAGTGCGAGGAGCTGGTCGGTGGGGATGCGCAGCAGCTCCCCGAAGATCTCGCGCAGCTCGCGCAGGCCGTCGGGTCCGCCGTAGTTGCGCAGGTCGGTGCCCGCCGAGTCGAGGTGGTCGTCGCCGAGGTCGAGGTCGAGCAGCGCGTTCGCGAGGTCGAGCTGCGCCGCGGACGGCTTGCCGCGTGTGAGGTCGAGGGAGAGGCCACGGGAGCGAAGGGCGTCGTACTCCGCACGGAGCGACTCGAGGGTGTCGGACATGCATCCCACGCTACCCGCTGTCGCAGCCCCGCGAACGTCACGCGGCCATTGCGACGCGGGGCGTCAGCGGCCGCCGAGCTTGCGCCGCAGCAGGTCGATGCGCGCCTGCAGCTGCGCGACGGTGCAGCGTGACACCTCGGGCCCGCCGCACATGCGCCGCACTTCGGCGTGCACCTGTGCGTGCGTCTGGCCAGTGCCGCGGGCGTGGATGCTCACGAGGCTGTTGAGCAGGCGCCGCTGCTCGGCGAGCGTCCGGTGCAGCGGCTGCGGCTGGGTCTCCACCTCACCGCGTTCCTGGCGTTCCTCGCCCCGTCGTGCCTGCTTCTGCTGGCGATGCTTGAGGAGGTCCGAGACCTGTTCAGGGTCGAGGATGCCGGGGATCCCGATGAAGTCCCATTCCTCGGGACTGCCCGGTGTGGCGAGTGAGCCGTACTCCTCGCCGTTGTAGAGCGCCTTCTCGAAGGTGGCGAAGGAACCGAGCGCCTTCCACTCGAACTCCTCCTCGAGCGCGTCGGAGCCCTTCTCCTCGCGGTTGGCGTCGTCGATGAGGGAGTCGTCGAGCAGCCCGTCGTCGTCGCCGGGGTCCCGGTCGAGCGCGTGGTCGCGTTCCCGTTCGAGCTCGGCACCCAGTCGCTGGAGAACGGGCACGCTCGGCAGGAACACGGTCGCGATCTCGCCGCGGCGGCGGGCGCGCACGAAGCGGCCGATCGCCTGAGCGAAGAACAGCGGCGTCGAGGAGCTCGTGGCGTACACGCCGACGCACAGCCGCGGCACGTCGACGCCCTCGGACACCATCCGCACCGCGACCATCCAGCGCTGGTCGCCCTCGGCGAACTCCTCGATCCGCGACGACGCCCCGGAGTCGTCGGACAGCACCACCACGGGCGGCTCGCCGGTCACCTGCCGCAGCACGGCCGCGTAGGCGCGCGCGGTGGGCTGGTCGGACGCGATCACGAGCCCGCCGGCGTCCGGCACGCCGCGGCGCACCTCGGTGAGCCGGGTGTCGGC
>JAEYUT010000313.1 GCA_023432305.1 Actinomycetes bacterium | reverse complement strand
GGGTGGTGGTCATCGGAGCTCCTCGGCGGTGGCGGCGGCGACGGTCTCGAGGTCGGCATCGCGTGCCGTCCCGGAGACCACGATGGTGCGGTCATCCAGCTCGGCGACGAGCGCGTAGGCCACGTTGCCCGCATCGTCGACGTCGCGTCGGTCGTAGGTGGTCCAGGCGATCCCGCCGATGTCGACGACGGGGCCGGCTTCGGCGTCGCGCACGGTGTTGGCGATCCACGTCGCGTCGGTGTCGAACGCCTGCGTCAGCTGCACGAACTCGGTGTTCGGGCTGACGAAGCCGATCTCCCACGCGGTGACACCGGCGGCGGTGGTCTTCGCCGAGCGGGCGAAGTTCGAGGTCCACTCGTCGCCGAGGTCGGGGACGACGAGCCGGTTGTCGTATTCGGCCTGGGCGTTCTGCGTGGCGGCGGCGTAGTCGACGGGCTCGCGGAACACAGCCTGATCGGGTCGCACGACGACGAGCACGAGGAACATCACCACACCGAGCGTCCCGAGAAGGGCGCCCACGAGGGCGAACCACGTCTTGCCTTCTCGGTGCGCGCGACTGGTGGCCGCCTTGCGGGCGAAGGTCTCCTCGGGGGTCTCTGCGCGGCCGAGCTCGGCGACGATCGGGCGGCCCTGCTCGTCGCGTGCCGGGTAGCGCGGGCTCACGAGGTGGCGGCCGCGCGCGCGGCTTCGAGTCGTGCCTTCGCTCCCACGAGCCACTCTTCGCAGCGCTGGGCGAGAGCTTCGCCGCGCTCCCAGAGGGCGAGCGATTCCTCGAGGGTGGCGGCGCCCTGTTCGAGGCGCGTCACCACCTGCACGAGCTCGTCGCGGGCCTCCTCGTAGCTGAGCGAGGCGACGTCGGCGGGGGTGGCGTCGGTCATGGCTTCCAGACTAGTCGGCGGTGGCCGTGAGTTCGCCCGAGGCGACGCGGATGCGGAGGGCGTCGCCGGAGGAGACGTCGGCGGCGTCGCGCACCACGGCGTCGCCGGCGCGCACGACGGCGTAGCCGCGGGCGAGGGTGCGCTGCGGGGACAGCGCGCGCAGCTCGGCCGCGAGTCGGTGCACCGCCGTCTCCTCGCGTTCGAGGCGCAGCTGCACGAGGTGCGTGCCGCGATCGACGAGGCGGATGAGGTCCTCCGCTCGCGTCTGCACGAGGGTCGACGGGTCGGCGAGGGCGGGGCGGGAGCGCAGCGCCGCGATGCGGTCGATCTCGCCCGAGATCAGAGCCGCGAGACGGGAGCTCATGCGGGCGCGCGCCTGCTGCATGATCGCCATCTCCTCGGCGACATCCGGGACGACGCGCTTGGCGGCATCCGTGGGGGTGGAGGCGCGCAGGTCGGCGACGAGGTCGAGGATGGGGCTGTCGGCTTCATGGCCGATCGCCGAGACGATGGGGGTGGTCGCGGCCGCTGCGGTGCGCACCAGCTGCTCGTCGCTGAACGGGAGCAGGTTCTGGAAGTCGCCGCCGCCGCGCGCGACGATGATGACGTCGACGTCGGGGTCGGCGTCGAGGGTGCGGATCGCGGCCGCCACCTCAGTCGCCGCGCGGTCGCCCTGCACGGCGGCGTGCACGACGCGGAACGTCACCTGCGGCCAGCGCAGCTGGGCGTTGCGCAGCACATCCTTCTCGGCGTCCGAGTCCTTGCCGGTGACGAGGCCGATGCACTGCGGCAGGAAGGGGAGCGGCCTCTTGCGGTCTGCGTCGAAGAGGCCCTCGGCGCGCAGCTTCTGCTTGAGGCGCTCGAGCTGGGCGAGCAGGTCGCCGATGCCCGCGTGGCGCAGATCGGAGGCGACCATCGAGAGGGTGCCGCCGCGCATCCAGTAGTCGGGCTTCACGAGGGCCACGACACGGTCGCCCTGCGAGAACTGCTCGGTGAGGCGCGCGACCGTCGACGACCACACGGTGAGCGACACCGTGACGTCCTGGTCGAGGTCCTTGAGCTTCGCGTAGACGACGCCGCGCGACTGGTTCCACTGGGTGAGCTCGCCCTCGACCCACACGGAGCCGAGACGGTCGATCCAGCCCTTGAGCTTCGCGGCGAGCTCCGCCACGGGCCACGGGGTCTCGGCGGTCGGCTTCTCGTCGCTCACCCGACCAGGGTACGCACCTCGCGCGCCCGGCGGATGCGGAGCTCCCCACCGTAGACTCGGCATGTGTCTGCCATCACCAACGGGAACCCGCCCGTCGCCCTCGAGACGCCCCGCATGCCGCGGGTGCGCGGTCGCCTGCGCGACGAACCCGTCGGCGCCCCCAAGCGCGTCCTGCTCGCGGCTCCTCGCGGCTACTGCGCGGGCGTCGATCGCGCTGTGATCGCGGTCGAGAAGGCTCTCGACAACTTCGGCGCGCCCGTCTACGTACGCAAGCAGATCGTGCACAACGTGCATGTCGTGAGCGAGCTGGAGCGCCGCGGCGCGATCTTCGTGGATGAGGTCGACGAGGTGCCGCCCGGGTCGAACCTCGTGTTCTCGGCCCACGGCGTCTCGCCCATGGTCGTGCAGGCAGCCGCGGACCGCGAGCTCATGGCCATCGACGCCACCTGCCCGCTCGTCACGAAGGTGCATCGCGAGGCGACGCGCTTCGCGAAGCAGGATCTGCAGATCCTGCTCATCGGGCACGCCGGGCATGAGGAGGTCGAGGGCACGATGGGGCACGCGCCCGATCGCACGATCCTCGTCAACTCGCCCGAGGATGTCGACAGAATCGTCGTCGACGACCCCGACAACCTGGTCTGGATCTCGCAGACGACGCTCTCCGTCGACGAGACGATGGAGACCGTCCGCCGCCTCCGCGAGCGCTTCCCGAACCTGCAGGATCCGCCCTCGGACGACATCTGCTACGCCACCCAGAACCGGCAGGTGGCGATCAAGAAGGTCGCCCCCCAGGCGGACCTCGTGATCGTCGTCGGCTCGGCGAACTCGTCGAACTCGGTGCGCCTGGTGGAGGTCGCGCTCGAGTACGGCGCGAAGGCGGCCCACCGGATCGACTACTCGCACGAGATCCAGCAGTCGTGGCTCGACGGGGTCGCCACGATCGGCATCTCGAGCGGCGCCTCGGTGCCGGAAGTCCTCGTGCAGGAGGTGCTCGAGGATCTCGCCGACGCCGGCTACACGGATGTCTCGGAGGTGCGCACCGCCGAGGAGGACCTCATGTTCTCGCTTCCGAAGGAGCTGCGCCGCGACGCCCAGGGCAACGCGGATTCCCGCGCACTCGGGGGCCGCGCCCGCAGCTGACCTGCGCAACCCGCTCGCATCGGGCAGAATTCCAGCGGGCCGACGTCGAGGGGGATCGGGATGCGTGTGACGCTTCTGCCCCGCGACACCGCGGGCGGCGTGATCACGGCTGCGGTCTCGGCGATCGCGTGGGCGGCCGGGGCGACGGTGATCCTCGCGACGATCCCGCCGCTCGTGGAGACGCTCGTGCGGATGGGACGCGCGGATGTCATCCCGCCGACGCTCGGGCTGCTGGGGATCATGCTCGTCGGCATCGCCGTCGCCATGTCTCGGATGACGCCTGTCGTCGTCGCGGGATTCGTGCTCGTCGGCGGGGCCGTCGCGATGGTCTACGCCGTGCTGCTCGTCGAGGCGGGAGTGCAGGAGGCGGCAGGGTCGGTCTTCCTCCTCAACCGGCCCATGCTCGCTCTCGTGACGATCGGGGTCGCGGCGCGCACGGCGCTCGGGGGCATTCTGTGGTGTGTGTGCGGGTACGTCGTCGGCTGGCTCGCGACACTGGCCGCGGCCGCGATCACAGGAGCGTCGATCCATCCGGGGTGGGGGCCGACGATCGCCCTGTGCATCTC
>JAEYUT010000112.1 GCA_023432305.1 Actinomycetes bacterium | reverse complement strand
CGTGAGTCCGGCGTCGATGCGGGCCCGGTAGGCTGCGAGGCGGATCACGCCGTGGGAGTCGATGCCGCGCAGGTTCGCGTCCACGAGGGTGTCGGCGAGGTAGGCGGCATCCTCGCGGCTGTACGACCAGCTGGTCAGCAGCTCGGTGACCCACTGCTGCAGGCGGTCTGCGGTGATCGACATTCTGGTCCTTCCGGCGACGTTGCCATTCCGTATGAACTGATCCTATAGGTCATACTTATTAGATGTGGACGTCTGGTCCGCGTCAAGACCACAACAAAGAGGTTGAAATGAGAATCAGCGTCTTCCCGAAGGGGGACCTGTCAGCGCTCAGCGATGCGCGCACCATGACGGTGTTCGAATGGATCGCCAAAGCGGCCCCCCTGCCAGCCGACGGGCTCGAGCTCTACTCCGGGATGTTCTGGCAGAGCGATGACGACTACCTCGACGCCATCGGAGAGGCGCTCGCCGCAGAGGGCTTCGAGATGCCCATGCTCTGCACCTCGCCCGACTTCACCCACCCCGACGCCTCCGTCCGCGCATCCGAGTTCGACCGCCAGGTCGAGATGATGCGCTTCACCCGGCACCTCGGCGGAGCGGGCGCCAGCACCCGCGTGCTCTCCGGCCAGAAGCACCCCGGAGTCTCGCGCGAGCAGGGTGTGGAGTGGGTCGTCGACGCCTATCAGCGCCTGCTGCCGATCGCCCGCGAGATGGACATCACGCTCGGCATGGAGAACCACTACAAGGACGGCAGCTGGGCCTACGTCGAATTCGCCCAGAAGGGCGACGTCTTCCGGGAGATCGTCGACGCGATCGACGATCGCGTGCACTTCGGCGTGCAGTTCGACCCCTCGAACGCGATCACCGCCGGGATGGACTCGGCTGACTTCCTCGACGAGGTCATCGACCGCGTCGTCACGATGCAGGCCTCGGACCGCTTCCTCGCCGAGGGAACGACCCTCGACGACCTGCGGCAGGCCGACGGCACCATCGGATACTCACCCGCACTCCAGCACGGGGTCATCGGCATGGGCATGAACGACTACCCGCGCATCTTCCGCACGCTCGCCGCCGCCGGGTACGACGGCTGGATCAGCATCGAGGACGGCGTGAACGGCATGGACGAGATGCACGAGTCGGTGCTCTTCCTGCGCGAAGCCCGCGACCTCCACTTCGGCGGCTCCACCGCGGTGCGCGTCGAGAATCAGGAGAGGGCACGTGCCGCCGCGGGCCTTCCGAGCCTCGCACGGCCCAACCTCGCGGAGGATGCGCTCGCTCCCGGACGGGAGGCGGCGCGATGAAGGCTCTCGTGAAGTACGCGCTGGCCGACGGCGCCGTCGAGATCCGCGATGTGCCCGCCCCCGAGCTGCAGCCCGGCACGGTGCTCGTCGCGGCGCGCGCCGTGGGGGTGTGCGGATCGGATGTGCACATGTGGCGCGACGGCCAGTCCTGGGAGGTCAAGCTGCCGCTCGTGCTCGGCCACGAGACGGCGGGCGTCATCGCCGCCGTCGCCGACGATGTCTCCGGATGGGAGGTGGGCGACCGCGTCGTCTGCGAGACCGCAGCCTCCATCTGCGGCGTGTGCGCCCTGTGTCGCACGGGGCGCTACAACCTGTGCCCCGAGCGACAGGGCTACGGGGCGATCCGCGATGGGGCCTTCGGCGAGCTGCTCCTCGCCGAGCCGCGGGTGCTGCATCGCATCCCCGACAACGTGAGCTTCGAGCAGGCCGCGATGACGGAGCCGTTCGCGGTCGCCTACACGGGTGTCGTGGAGCGCGCCGACATCAAGCCGGGCGATCTCGTCGTGGTGCAGGGTGCGGGGACGATCGGCCAGCTCGCCGCGCAGATGGCGCGTCTGCGCGGAGCGGGCACCGTCGTCATGCTCGGCACCTCGATCGACGAGCAGCGCCTCGCGAAGGCCCGCGAGATGGGCGTCGATCGCACCATCGACATCATGACCGAGGACGCGAATGCGATCATCGCCGAGCTCGGCGACGGCCTCGGCGCGCACGTCGTCATCGAAGCCACCGGTGTCAGCATCGCGCTCAAGCAGAGCCTCGAGATCGTGCGGCCCTACGGCACGATCGTCAAGATCGGCTGGGGCCCGCAGCCGCTGAACTTCAGCCTCGATCCGCTCGTGGCGAAGGCGGTCACGCTCGCCGGATCCTTCTCCCATACCTGGACCACGTGGGAGGCGGTCCTGTCCATGTTCTCCACCGGCACCCTCCAGACCGACAAGGTGCTCGGCGGGGTCTACCCGCTCGAGGCGTGGGAGGAGGCGTTCGAGGCCATGGAATCCGGACGCAACGTGAAGAGCGTGATGGTCTTCTCCTGAGCGACATGACGAGGGCCCCGCAGATGCTTCTGCGGGGCCCTCGTCATGTGCGGATGTCGGATCAGGAGAACTCGTCGAGTGTGTCGCTCACGAGCAGTCGCGCGAGTCGCTCTGCTGCCTCTCCGTCGTGTGCGGCGATCGCGTGCGCCAGCTCGCGGTGGGTGATGATCGAGCTCTCGGTCACGTCGTGCATTCCCGGTCGCGTGTCCATCGCGCGCGCGTGGAGGGTTGCGCCGATCGTGTCCGACAGCTGGGCGATCACCGGGTTGGCGGTGCCTTCGAGCAGCAGGCGGTGGAAGGTGGCGTCGGCGTCGAAGTAGGCGCGCAGGTCGTGCGTCTCGTGGATGGCGGCGGCCATCCGCTCGGCCGCCTGCACGAGGGCTTCGGCCTGCTCGTCGGTGATCCGCTCGCTCGCGAAGCGCGCCGCCGCCTGCTCGAGGCCGAGGCGCAGCTCGAGCAGCTCGCGCATCTGCTGGCGGTAGTCGTGGCCCTGTGAGCGCCAGTGGACGACGTGCGGGTTCAGGAGGTCCCAGCGCTCGCGGGGCTGCACGCGGGTGCCCACCTGGGGGCGGGACTCGAGCAGCCCCATCGAGGCGAGGGAGCGCAGGCTCTCGCGCACGACCGATCGCGAGACGCCGAAGCGCTCGGAGATCTGCTCGGCGAACACGATGCTGCCGACGGGGAGCGTGCCGTCGATGATCTCCTGGCCGAGTGCCTCGAAGACGTGCGCATACAGTCCGCTGCCGACGCGGCTGCGGTGTTTGGCGCTGGGGGATTGATGCGCGGTGAGGTCGACCATGGATGTCCTTCAGGCGGATGTGGTGGGCTCAGAGGAGGTCGAGGCCCTCGATGGCGGCGTGCTCGTACGCGAGGCGCGGAACCTGGGTGGCGAGCTTGCCTCCGCTGATGTCGATCAGCGTACCCGTGATGTAGCGGGCCTGGTCGGAGGCGAGGAAGCAGATGAGATTGGCGATGTCGCTCTTCTCGCCCCAGCTGCGCAGCGTGAGGGTGTCGAGCAGACGCGTCTGCTCGGCGTCGGGGCGCTCAGTGAAGTGGTTGATGGCCGTGGGGATCATGCCGGGTGCGTAGGCGTTGGCGGTGATGTTCCAGGGGCCGACCTCGCCGGCGAGGGCGCGTGTGAACTGGGTGACGGCGGACTTCGATCCTGCGTAGGCGGCGGATCCGACGATCGGCACGATCGCGGCGAATGAGGCGGCGTTGATGATGCGGCCGCGCTTCTGGCGCTTCATGATCGGCAGCACGGCCTGGCACGTGAGGTAGGTGCCCTTGACGTTGATGTCGAAGCAGAGGTCCCACACGTCTTCGCGGAGCTCGGAGACGAGGCCGTCGCCGCCGACGCCGGCGTTGTTGATGAG
>JAEYUT010000280.1 GCA_023432305.1 Actinomycetes bacterium | reverse complement strand
GCGCTTCTCGTCTCGGCCGACTCAGTCGTCGGCGCGCACGCCCAGGATCTCGCGCACGGCATCCGCATCCGTCGCGGCAGCCAGACGCTCCACCGCATCGGTGTCGTTGAAGATGTTGGCGCTCTCGGCGATGATGCGCAGGTGACTCGCACTCGACGCTCCCGCGAGGGCGACGATCACGCGCACCGGGTCGTTGTAGGGGTGCCCGAAGGCGACCGGCTCTGCGAGCGTCACGATCGCGAGTCCGTCTCGCTTGACGGTCGCGCCGGGGCGCGCGTGCGCGAGAGCGAGGCCCGGAGCGACCACCACATACGGGCCGCGGTCCTCGATCATCCGCACCATGTCCGCGGTGTAACCGGCTTGGGTGGCTCCGGATGCGGTGAGCGCATCCCCTGCGATCTCGACAGCGGCGCGCCAGTCGTCCGCCGTCGCCGCGAGGACGATGCCGGCGTCGGGCAGCGCAGGGAGGTCGTTCGGTCTGTCCATCAGGCGGCGCCGAACCCGTCCTCGATGAGCTCGATGAGCTCGGCGCGCTCCTCGAGCGGGAGGAAGGCGGCCTCTGCCGCGTTGAGCTGGAAGGTCAGCAGGTCGTCGAGGTCGTAGCCGAAGGCGTCGACGAGCAGGCCGAGCTCGCGCGTGAGCGTCGTGCCGCTCATGAGGCGGTTGTCGGTGTTGACGGTGACGCGGAAGCCGAGCTGGTAGAGCAGATCGAACGGGTGCGCCGTCATGTCCTCGCCCCACGCGGCGATCGCACCGGTCTGGAGGTTGGAGCTGGGGCTCGTCTCGAGCGCGATGCCCCGATCCTTCACCCACTGCGACAGGTGCCCGAGGCTCACGTAGCTCGCCTCGTCATCCTGCGACTCGATCGTGATGTCCTCCGCGATGCGCACCCCGTGGCCGAGACGCAGCGCGTGCCCGTCGACGAGCGCGCTGCGGATCGACTCGGGGCCGTCCGCCTCGCCGGCGTGGATGGTGGCGGGGAAGAATTCGCGCGCGAGCAGGTCGAAGGCGTCTGCGAAGCGGCTCGGGGGGAAGCCCGCCTCGGGGCCGGCGATGTCGAAGCCGACGACCCCGCGGTCGCGGTGACGCAGCGCGAGCTGCGCGATCTCGACACCCCGGTCGAGGTGCCGCATGGCGCTCACGAGCTGGCCGACGCGGATGCCATGACCCGTGGCGGCGGCGTTCTGCACGCCCTCCTCGAGGCCCTGCTGCACGGCCTCGACCGCGTCATCGAGCGAGAGTCCGCGTGCGAGGTGCTGCTCGGGCGCCCAGCGCACTTCGCCCCACACGACGCCGTCGGCGGCGAGGTCCTCGACGAACTCGCGGGCGACGCGCACCAGACCTTCGCGCGTCTGCATGACGGCGGTGGTGAGGTCGAACGTCTTCAGGTACTCGACGAGCGATCCGGAGTCCGACTTCTCCGCGAACCACGCGGCGAGCGCGTCGGCGTCGGTCGCGGGAAGCTCGATGCCGAGCGGCTCGGCGAGCTCGATGATCGTCTGGGGACGGAGGCCGCCGTCGAGGTGGTCGTGGAGCGACACCTTGGGAAGGGTGCGGAGGTCGAGGGTGTCGACATAGTCGTCTTCGTGTGCAACGTCGCTCATGAGCTCCAGCGTAGTCGGCGCATCCGGTTCCAAACCGTGCCGAAGCTGAACGCGCCGCCCCGCATCCGCCCGCCCCAACCCCCTGAGGTGTCAGTTTGTGCCGGTATCCGCGCCCCGATACCGGCAGGAATTGACACCTCGAGGTGGTGGCGGGTCGCGAGCCGGTCCTCCTCAGCACGGGCGGGGGCGATGGATGCCCCGGTGGGCGGGACGGCCGCCGCGGGCACCGGTCGGGGCGCGCAGGATGCTGGGAATGCGCTCTCCACATCCGCTCCCCGCAACGACGCCCCCGACGTTCGCGGTGCGCGACGCTCCGGCGCTCGGCATCCCGCAGCATCGCCTCCGTCGAGGCGACCTCGCCGCGCCGTTTCGCGGGGCGCGGTCGACGAACCCACCCGCGAGCACCGAGGATCTGTGCGCCGCCGCCCGACGGGTGGTGCGTGACGATGCGTTCATCTGCGGACCGACCGCAGCGATCCTCTGGGGCATCCCGCTGCCCGGACGGCTCGCGGAGGCACCGGACATCCACATCGGGCACCCGCACCGGGTGCGGCCGACGCGCCTGCGCGGGACCATCGGCCACCACTACGTGATCACCGCATCCGAGCTGACCCGGATCGACGACCTCGCAATCACGACGCCGGAGCGCACGTGGTGCGACCTGGCCGCCGTACTCACCGTCGAGGAACTCGTCGCGGCGGGAGATCGGATCCTGTGGTCGCGAGCACCGATGGCCCGCCCAGCGGATCTCGACGCGATGGCGCGGGCTCACCCGGGGCGCCGCGGGCGCGGCATCCGCGCCGCCGCGCTGCCGCTGCTGTCGGCATCGGCGGACTCGCCGGCCGAGTCGGTGCTGCGGATCCGGTTCCAGCGTGCTGGCCTTCCGGCCGTCTTCCCGAACCACGAGGTCCGGCGCCCGGATGGTCGCCGCGCGCGGATCGACCTTGCGTTCGTCGACTTCCGCGTCGGCGTCGAACACGAGGGAGACCATCACCGCACTGAACGCACCCAATGGCGGCACGACCTCCGCCGGATCGCGGCACTCGAGGATGCCGGGTGGTCGATGATCCGCGCGACCGGCGACGACCTGAGCGATACGCGGCCGCTCATCGACCTTGTCGCTCGTCGCCTCCGCTCCCGCGGCTGGAACGGCGCCCCATGCCCCTGAGGTGCCAGTTTGTGCCGGTATCCGCATCCCCATACCGGCAGGAAGTGACACCTCGAGGGATGCCCGGGGCGAGGGATACCCGGGCCGCGGAAGGGCGAGGGAGGGTGAGGGCGCGAAGGCGGTCAGGCGATGCGCGCGGCGATGAGGGGGTGTGGCTCGACCGCGGTTCCGGCGGGGGCGACGCGGTACGCGCCGTCGAGGGCGTCGAGGGCCCGCGCGAAGCGCGCCTCGTCGTCGGCGTGCAGGGTGAAGAGCGGCTGTCCCGCGCGGACCTCATCGCCCGGCTTCGCGTGCAGGTCGATGCCCGCCGCGTGGACGACGGGATCCTCCTTGCGCGCACGCCCCGCACCGAGGCGCCACGCCGCGATGCCGAACGCGAGCGCGTCCTGCTCGGCGAGCACGCCATCGGAGGTCGCGAGCACGGTGTGCGACTCACGCGGCTGCGGCAGCGCGGCATCGGGGTCGCCGCCCTGGGCACGGATCATCGCACGCCAGGTGTCCATCGCGCGGCCGTCGGCGAGAGCCTCGGCCGGGTCGGCGTCCGGGAGCCCCGCGAGATCGAGCATCTCGCGGGCGAGCGCCACGGTGAGCTCCACGACATCCGCAGGCCCGCCTCCGGCGAGCACCTCCACCGATTCGCGCACCTCGTTGGCGTTGCCGATGGCGAGGCCGAGCGGCACGTTCATGTCGGTGAGCAGGGCGCGCGTCGCGACGCCCGCATCCTGCCCGAGCCGAACCATCGTCTCGGCGAGCTCGCGCGCCTTCGCCGGGTCGCGCATGAACGCGCCCGAGCCGAACTTCACATCGAGCACGAGCGACGCGGTGCCTTCGGCGATCTTCTTCGACATGATCGACGACGCGATGAGCGGGATCGCCTCGACGGTTCCCGTGGCGTCGCGCAGGGCGTACAGCTTGCGGTCGGCCGGGGCGAGGTCGGCGGATGCGGCGCACACGACCGCTCCCACGGATCCGAGCTGCGCGAAGAACTCGTCGTTCGACAGCTGCGCCCGCCACCCAGGGATGGACTCGAGCTTGTCGAGCGTGCCGCCGGTGTGGCCGAGCCCCCGGCCCGACAGCTGCGGGACGGCCACCCCGAAGGATGCAACGAGCGGCGCGAGCGGGAGGGTGATCTTGTCGCCCACTCCCCCGGTCGAGTGCTTGTCGGTGGTGACCTTGCCGAGCACCGAGAAGTCGAGCCGCTCGCCGCTGGCGACCATCGCGAGCGTCAGATCGCGGATCTCGTCGGCGTCCATCCCGTTCAGGAGGATCGCCATGGTGAGCGCCGACATCTGCTCGTCGGCGACATAGCCGCGGGTGTACGCGTCGACCAGCCAGTCGATCTCGGCCGTTCCCAGCCGGCCCCCGTCGCGCTTCGCGCGGATCAGATCGACGGCGTCGAACGGCTCGATGCTCATGATGCGTACTCCTCCAGCTGGCGCGGGCCGAAGGCATCCGGCAGCACCTCGTCGATGGTCTTCACACCCGACACCGTTTCGAGGAGCATGCCCTCGGCCGAGTGCTCGTAGAGCAGCTGGCGGCAGCGTCCGCACGGCATGAGCACGCCGCTGTTGCCGTCGACGCACGAGAATGCGACGAGCTTGCCGCCGCCGCCCATGATCAGGTCGGAGACGAGCGAGCACTCGGCGCACAGCCCGATGCCGTACGACGCATTCTCGATGTTGGCGCCGGTGACGATGCGTCCGTCATCGACGAGCGCGGCCGCCCCCACGGGGAACTTCGAGTACGGCGAGTACGACTTGCGCATCGCCTCGATCGCGGCGGATCGCAGCGCGGACCAGTCGATGTCGGTCATGGTCACTCCTTGAGATACGGCTTGCCTGCGGCCTTCGGGCCGACGACGCGGCCGGCCACCAGCGCGACCGCGAGGATCGTCACGATGTACGGCGTCATGGCGATGAGGTCGCTCGGGATCCCCGAGCCCGCCTGTCCCGCCCAGATGCGGAAGTTCGACGCGAAGCCGAACAGCAGGGCGGCGAGGGCTGCGTACAGCGGATGCCAGCGCCCGAGAATGACGGCCGCGAGCGCGATGAACCCCTGGCCGGCGCTCATCTCGCGCACGAACGCGCCCACGGATCCGATGGTGAGGGCGGCACCGCCGAGACCCGCGATGAGACCCGCGATCGTCACCGACCAGAAGCGCCAGCGGTTCACCTTGATGCCCACGGTGTCGGCGGCGAGCGGGTGCTCGCCGAGGGCGCGGAGCCGCAGGCCCCACTTGGTCTTGAACAGGACGAACCAGACCGCCGGAACCAGGAGGAACATCAGGTAGGTGGTGATGCGCTGGTCGAACAGCACCGGCCCCAGGATCGGGATGTCGGCGAGCAGCGGGATCCGGATGTACGGGAGCGTTCCCGGGTTGTTGAGCGCCGCGGAGTCGGAGGTGAGGACCGCCGAGTAGAAGAAGTTGGTGATCGCGGTCACGAGCCCGATGAGCACGACACCGACGATCACCTGGTCGACGAGGTACTTGATCGAGAAGGCGACGAGCAC
>JAEYUT010000228.1 GCA_023432305.1 Actinomycetes bacterium | reverse complement strand
GCTCGTGATCATCCATGACATCGAGGAACCACTCGGAGATCGCCGCACCGTGGTCGCGCCCGGAGGCGTTGAGCACGCGCGCACCGGAATCGGTGAGCGCCACCCACACTCCACGCGCATCGTCGGCGCACTCGCGACGCTCGAGGAAGCCGCGCTTGACCATGCGGGAGACCTGGTGCGAGACGCGGCTCTTCTCCCAGTTCAGGTCGTGCGCGAGCTCGCCGGTGCGCAGCTGCTTGTCGGGGGCGCGCCAGAGGGCGATCATCACGAGGAACTCGGGGTGGGAGATGCCGACGTCGTCCTGAAGACGACGATCGAGGGCGGCGTTCAGTTCGCGCCCGGCGCGGAAGAACTCACGCCAGACGTTCCACTGGGTGGCCGTCGGAGCGGGCGCGTTCTCGTCAGAGGGGGTGCGCGAGGTGTTCATCTTCGACTCGCCAACTTCATTGGGGGAGAGGTCCGTGGTGGGGGACATGCGGGAAAGGATACCCCGTCATCTGAATATTTTTCCGTCAATCTGTGATGATTCACCATCCACAGCGATGCCCCGCGTGACGGACGATCCCACGCAACGGAATCGCGTGCCGCGCACAGACAGTGCGCCGCACGCTCGTCTACCCTCAACATCATGGCGGTGTCCCCCGATCTGCCCACGACCGAAGAGACGATCGCCCTCGTGCGGCGCTGGCTCGCGGCATCCGCAGGCGATGAGCCCGACCCGAGCGCACGCCGACTCGCAGGGCTCCTCAAAGACCCCGTCGGCCTCGAGTTCACGCTCGGCTTCGTCGACCGAGTGGTGCGCCCGGACGACCTGCGGGTCGCGGCGCGCAACCTCGAACGGCTCTCGCGCCGGGTGCCGAAGTTCCTGCCGTGGCATCTGCGCTCCCTCATCGTGCTCGGCGGCGGGCTCGGGCTGCTCATGCCCTGGCCTGTGATCCCGATCGCACGGCGGGTGCTGCGCTCGATGGTCTCCCACCTCGTCATCGACGCCACCCCGAAGAAGCTCGACAGAAGCCTCGCCCGGCTTCACGACCAGGGTGCGCGGCTCAACATCAACCTGCTCGGCGAGGCCGTGCTGGGCGACGAGGAGGCGGCACGGCGGCTGCAGGGCACCCGCGAGCTGCTCGCACGCGACGACGTCGACTACGTCTCCATCAAGGTGTCGTCGGTGGCCGCGCAGCTGTCCATGTGGGGATTCGACGAGACCGTCGAGCGCGTCGTCGAACTGCTCACCCCCCTCTATGAGGAAGCCGCGCGCTCACGCGCGCGCAAGTTCATCAACCTCGACATGGAGGAATACCGCGACCTCGACCTCACGATCGCCGTCTTCACTCGCCTCCTCGAGAAGCCCGAGCTGCATGGGTTCGAGGCGGGGATCGTGCTGCAGGCCTACCTTCCGGATTCCGTCGCGGCGCTCCAGGAGCTCACCGCGTGGGCGAAGGCGCGCGTCGCATCCGGCGGGGCCGGCATCAAGGTCCGCATCGTCAAGGGCGCCAACCTCGCCATGGAGCGCGTCGATGCGACCATGCACGGCTGGCCCCTCGCGACCTGGCCCAGCAAGCGCGCCACCGACACGAACTACAAGCGGATGCTCGTCGCCGCGCTCACACGCGAATCGACCGAGGCGGTGCGCATCGGGGTCGCCGGGCACAACCTGTTCGATCTCGCGTTCGCGTGGAAGCTCGCGATCGCACGCGAGGTCGAGCACCGGGTCGACATCGAGATGCTGCTCGGCATGGCCGCCGCGCAGGCGCGCGCCGTGCGCGCGGACACGCGCCGCCTGCTTCTCTACACCCCCGTCGTGCACCCGGACGAGTTCGACGCCGCGATCAGCTACCTCGTTCGCCGGCTCGAAGAGAACGCCAGCGACGAGAACTTCATGTCGGCCGTCTTCGATCTCGCCGAATCCGAGGCGGCGTTCGCGCGCGAAGCGCAGCGCTTCGCGGAATCCCTCGCCGCCCTCGACGACGAGGTGCCGCCGCCCAACCGCTACCAGAACCGCCTCAGCCCCCCGCTGCCTCGCAGTCCCCAGGCGTTCCGCAACGAGCCCGACACGGATCCGTCGCTCGGCGCGAATCGGGTGTGGGCGCGCAGCGTGCTCGAGCGCTCGGCGTCGAGCACACTCGGGATGGCCGCGATCGAAGCGGCCCGCATCGACGACCCGGCGCGCCTGGATGAGGCCGTCGCCGTCGGCTTCGCCGCGGGACAGCGCTTCGGCGAGGCGCCTGCCCACGAGCGCGCCGATCTTCTCGATCGCGTCGGCGAGGTGCTGTCGGTGTTCCGGGGCCGCTTCATCGAGGTCATGGCCTCCGAGACCGGCAAGACGATCGCCGAAGCGGATGCGGAGGTGAGCGAGGCGGTCGACTTCGCCCACTACTACGCCGATCGCGCACGCGACCTCCCGCACATCCGCGACGCCGCGTTCGAGCCGGTGCCGCTCGCGCTCGTGACGCCGCCGTGGAACTTCCCCATCTCGATCACCGCGGGAGGCGTGCTCGCGGCGCTCGCCGCGGGCAGCGCCGTCATCCTCAAACCGGCGCCACAGGCGCGCCGCTGCGGAGCTGTGCTCGCCGAGGCGCTGTGGGAGGCGGGTGTTCCGCGCGATCTGCTGACGCTCGTCGATGTCGAGGAGGGCGAACTCGGCCAGCGTCTGGTGACCGCTCCCCAGATCGGCAGGGTCGTGCTGACCGGCTCGTACGAGACCGCCGCGCTCTTCCGCTCCTGGCGCGCCGACCTGCCCCTCCTGGCTGAGACCAGCGGCAAGAACGCGATCGTCGTCACCCCCAGCGCGGATGTCGACGCCGCCGTCAAGGACATCGTCGCGAGCGCCTTCGGCAACGCCGGCCAGAAGTGCTCCGCGGCGTCGCTCGTGATCCTCGTGGGGTCGATGGCGGAGTCGCAGCGCTTCCGTCGGCAGCTCGTCGACGCCGTCCGGAGTCTCGCAGTCGGGTGGCCGCAGGAGGCGGCGACCACCGTCGGTCCGCTCGTGGAGCCGCCCTCCGGCAAGCTCGCCCGCGCGCTCACGCGGCTCGCCGACGGGGAGAGCTGGCTCGTGAAGCCGCGGCAGCTCGACGACACCGACCGGCTGTGGTCACCGGGTGTGCGCGACGGCGTGGCCGCGGGCAGCGAGTTCCATCTCACGGAGTACTTCGGACCGGTGCTCGGGATCATGCACGCCGCGAACCTCGCTGAGGCGATCGACCTGCAGAACGAGGTCGTATATGGACTGACCGCGGGAATCCAGTCGCTCGACGCCGACGAGGTGGAGCAGTGGATCGACGGCGTGCAGGCGGGCAACCTGTACG
>JAEYUT010000225.1 GCA_023432305.1 Actinomycetes bacterium | reverse complement strand
CTCGGCGATGCGCTCGCGGCGCTCGCCGAATCCGGCCCTGAGCCGCTGCGCCCCGCCTTCGCCGAGTTCGCCGCAGATCACCGTGCGACGGGGCGCCTCGAGTTCGCGCTCGACGCTCTCAAGGGGCGACTCGCCGATCCCGTCGCGGATCGGGTCGTCGAGACTCTGCGAGTCGCGCGCGATGTGGGAGGGACGGAGCTGCCGTCGGTGCTGCGGAGCCTTGCGGCGTTCATGCGGGCGGATTCCGCCGTGCGGTCGGAGGTCGAGGCGCGTCAGACGTGGGTCGTGAGCGCCGCCCGCCTCGGGGTCGCCGCTCCCTGGCTCGTGCTGCTGCTGCTCGCGGCGCGCCCGGAGGCAGTCCGCGCGTACAACTCGCCCGCGGGGGTCATCCTGCTCGTGGTGGGTCTCGTGGTCACGGTGGTCGCGTATCGCATCATGCTCGCCATCGGCCGGCTCCCCGACGAGCGCAGGTGGTTCGCGTGAGTCCGACGCTCGGTCTCGCCATCGCGGCGGGTCTCGCTCTGGGGCTCGGGCTGTGGACGCTCGTCGCCCTCAGCCCGAGGGTCGGGGCTCGCCGTCTCGCTGATCGCGTGGCCCCCTACATCCTCGACGTCTCGGCGGAGGCGCGAGCTCTTCGCACTCGGCGGATGAGCGAGCCGGGCTCCGTGTTCGCGGGGCTCGCGGCGCCGATGCTCGAGCGGGGACAGGCGCTTCTCGCACAGCTCTTCGGCGGCGACGCGTCGGTCGCGCGGCGGCTGCGCCAGGCGGGCAGTGCGGATTCGGTGACGTCGTTCCGCGCGCGCCAGCTCGCGAGGGCAGGCGGGGGTGCCGCGGTGGGGGTCGTCGCTGTGGTCGCGCTGTCGCGTTCGGCGGCGGTCGGGCCGCTCGCGACCGTCCTCATCGGCGTGCTGGCGCTTGCTGCAGGGCTGCTCGTTCCCGAACAGCTGCTCACCCGCCGCGCACGTGTGCGCACCGCCCGCATCGCCGACGAGCTTCCGACCGTCCTCGAGTTCCTGAGCCTCGCACTCGCCGCCGGCGAGAACGTGCGTGATGCGATCCGACGCGTCGCGCGCATCGGCAGCGGCGAGCTCGCGGCCGAGCTCGGGGGTGTGGTCGCGGAGGTCGATCTGGGGATCCCGCTCGCCGACGCGCTCGAACGCATCGCGAGCGACCTGGAGGTACCCGCGTTCAGTCGAGCGATCGAGCAGCTCACCGTCGCGCTCGAGCGCGGCAGCCCCCTCGTCGACGTTCTGCGCGCGCAGGCGCAGGATTCGCGCGAGGATGCCAAGCGCTCGCTCATCGAATCCGCGGGGCGCAAGGAGGTCGCGATGCTCGTGCCTCTGGTGTTCCTGATCCTCCCTGTCACGATCGTGTTCGCTCTGTTCCCGGCGACGCTCGTGCTCGAGCTGGGGTTCTAGCGCGCGCTGTGGAGAAAGCCCGACGCGGCGGGCGTCCGGTCGCCACACTGTTCGGCATGCGACGAATCCTCGACCGACTTCGCGATGACACCGGAGACGTCCCCGGCTGGGTGCTCATCACGCTCATGACGGCTGCGCTGGTCATCCTCATCTGGGCGCTCGCCGGTCCCGCCCTCTCGTCGATCTTCCAGAACGCGATCGACAAGGTCTCCGGGATCTGACGGTGGACTCTCTCGTCGTCGGCGAGTCGATGGCGCGACGAGTGCGCAGCCGTCTTGCCGGCGACGCGGGCTCGGCACCGGTCGAGTTCGTGCTCGTCGGCGTGCTGCTCACCTTCCTCACGCTCGCGGTTCTGCAGCTTGCTCTCGCCCTGCACATCCGCAACACCGTGCTGGATGCCGCAGCGGAGGGGGCGCGCTTCGGCGCGCTTGCCGACAATGAGCCCGCCGATGCCGCCCCGCGCACGGCCGAACTCATCACGACCGCAATCGGCGCGGACTTCGCCAGCGACATCCGTGTGAGCGAAGGGGAGTGGATGGGGGTGCCTGCGGTGACGGTGACGGTGCGCACCACGCTGCCGCTCGCCGGCTTCCTCGGCATCGAGAGAGGTCTGGAGGTGACGGGCCATGCGGCGCGCGAGACGCTGGAGTGACGACGGCGGCTCGGCGTCTCTCGAGTTCCTCGGGGTGGGCGTGCTGCTGCTGGTGCCGCTCGTCTACCTGATCCTCACGATCTCGGCGGTGCAGGCAGCGTCGCTCGCGGTGGAGGGGGCGGCGCGGCACGGCAGTCGAGTCTTCGTGCAGGCCCCGAACCTCGATGCGGCGGACGCGGCACTCGACCGCGCCGTGCGGGTGACTCTCGCGGATTACGGCATCGATGCCGGCACCGCCGAGGTGCGGATCTCATGCAGCCCGAACCCCGCGGACTGCCTGCAGCGCCGCGGCTTCGTGACGGTCGAGGTCAGCACGGTCGTGCCTCTGCCGCTCGCCCCGCCGATCCTCGACCTGGAGGTGCCTGTCGGGGTCACGATCGACGCGAGCGCCACCGAGCAGGTGTCCCGCTTTCGGGCAGACGGATGAGTCGCGCCGAGCTCCTGCACCGGCTGCGCGACGACGACGGCTCGACCCTGCCGCTTGTGGCGTTCTACGCGTTCCTCGCCCTCGTGACGGTGCTCATCGTCACGGCCGCCACCTCGCTCTATCTCGAGAAGAAGCGCCTCTTCACGCTCGCGGACGGCGCGGCGCTCGTCGGCGCGGAGGCGTTCGAGCTCTCGGCGGTCTCGCTCGCATCCGGGGCGCCGCGCCCCCTGCTCGACGATGCGGACGTCGAAGCCGCGGTGTCGGAGTACCTCGCGGCGGCGCCGATCACCGGCTTCGAGGGGCTTGCGCTCGACCAGGCATCGAGCCCCGATGGCCGCAGTGCGACGGTCACGCTCTCGGCCACCTGGCAGCCGCCGGTGGTCGCCCTCTTCGTGCCGGACGGCATCCGCATCGACGCGACGGCGTCGGCGCGATCCGTGTTCGGGTGAGGCGGGGCTCCGGCTCAGTCGTCGAGCGAGCGGATGATCGCCTCAGCTGCAGCGGCGCGCAGCGCCGGGCTCATGCGGGCGCCGTTCACGAACTCGTGCGACCACAGTCCGTCGGCGGCGAGCTGCGCGGTGAAGAGCCGGAGCGCCTCGGGGTCGTAGGAGCCGTCGGGCCGCGGCTTCGGCGGGTCGGCGATCCAGCGGCGGCTCACCTCGTCCCACGGCTCGACGTTGTTGCGGGTGGTCTCGGCGTCTGAGACGAACAGGTATTCGCCGGGAGTGGCGGTCGCCGCGGAGGCCCGGATGTAGGCGGCGAGGCGGTCCCTCTCCGATGCGTGTGCGGGGTCACCCCCCAGCAGCTCGCGCATCTGCGCGTCCCAGCGGTCGGCGAGCTCGCGGTGGATGCCCGCCACGAGGGCTGCACGCGTGGGGAAGTGGTAGATCACGCCGCCCTTGGTGAGCCCGGCTTCAGCGGCGACCGCCTCGATCGTGATCCCGCCGACGCCCGAGCGTTCGGCGACGCGCAGCGCCGCGTCGACGATGGCGGCTCGGTTGCTGGGTCTGCTCACGGCATCTCCTCAGAATCGGCGAACACCTATTACTGTACGATCTCGTATAGTTTACGCAACCGTACAGTAACCAGCTGCCGCCAGGATCCGCACATGACCGCCCCCATCGAGACGCCCGCCACAACCCCCGCACCCCGCGCCACCGCGCGCACCTGGGTGGGCCTCGCCGTGCTCGTGCTGCCGCTCATCCTCATCGCCGTCGACAGCATGGTGCTCGTCTTCGCGCTGCCCGCGATCTCCACCGAGCTCTCGCCGAGCGGCGCCGAGCAGCTGTGGATCATGGACATCTACTCGTTCATGCTCGCCGGCCTGCTCATCACGATGTCCTCGGTCGGCGACCGCATCGGCCGGCGCAAGCTCCTGCTCATCGGGGCCGTCGCGTTCTCGGCCGCATCCGTGCTGGGAGCCGCCTCCACGACCCCCGAGATGCTCATCGCCGCGCGCGCCCTCCTCGGCCTCGCGGGTGCGACGCTCATGCCGTCGACGCTCTCGCTCATCCGCAACATGTTCCTCGACCGCGACCAGCGCCGCTTCGCCGTCGCGGTGTGGAGCGCGGGCGCATCGGCGGGAGCCGCTGCGGGCCCCATCATCGGCGGGTGGATCATCGAGCACTTCAGCTGGCACGCCGCGTTCCTCATGAACATCCCCGTGATGGTGCTTCTTCTCGCGCTCGCGCCGTTCTTCATCCCCGAGAGCCGCAACCCCCACCACGCGGGAGTCGACCTCCTGAGCTCGGTGCAGTCGCTCGTCACGATGGTCACCTTCGTGTACGCCATCAAGGCGCTCGCGGAAGGCGATCACCTCGTGCTCGCGGCGGTCGCCGTCGTCGTCAGCATCGCCGCGGGCACCCTGTTCGTGCGCCGCCAGCTGCGCCTGCCGCAGCCGATGATCAA
>JAEYUT010000150.1 GCA_023432305.1 Actinomycetes bacterium | reverse complement strand
GTCTTGTGGGCTTCACGCCGCTGAAAATCACTATCGACGCGAGAACCATTGCTGCGGCAACGGACGATATCCTCGCCCTTCGCGAAGCTCTCGCCATCGCTCACAAGCGCGCCCTCTACCTGCCGTTCCAATTCCGAGGCGACGGGCTTCGATTCATCTCGAATTACTTCGCGAAGATGCCTAACGCCCTTGCCGAGATTCTCGCTGGCGCGAACGTGTCAGCGCCAGCTCTGGCAAGCGCACCCCCTTTCCTCGGTGGTTTTCTTCAACCGTTCAAGCCCAAGGCCGACGTCGCCTACGTCGCGCACGTGCCCGAGCAATCCTCCCATCGCAGTCGCCACCACGAGACATTGGTCAACCGATTCGCTGAATGGCTTACTCAGCAGGGTTTCACCACTGCACGAAACCGCGCGATCGACCTCGCTGTTACGTCGCCTTCGGTGGTCGTCGAGGCGAAATGGGTGGACGGACCTTGGGCACCGGCAATCCGCAGCGCTGTAGGGCAGCTTTACGAGTACCGGTATTTCCAGGTTGTCAGTCCCGATTCGTCGCTCGTCGCACTGTTCAATGAACGACCGCCACACCTGTGGATCGAATACCTCGAAAACGATCGCGGAATCGGCGTGATATGGAGCGACACCACGGGATACAACGCGAGCCCACTTGCCCGCAAATCTTTGGGGCTCGATGAGGAGTGTGCATAGATGAAGCACCGACAGTGTCGGTGGTTTCCTCGAGGCTGGGCCGCATGACCACCCTCGAGCCGCCACGCCCCGCTGCAGCCGCAGACCTCCGCGCAGTGACGCGTACGCTCGCTTTGCCCGCAGATCCGCGTATCGCCGAAGCGCTGGGGCTTCATCATCGCCTGGAGACTGCGCTCGCCGACCTCATCGACAACAGCATCGACGCCGGAGCATCGCGAGTCTGGATCCGATTCGTCACCAGCAACGCATGGGTGAAAGAGATCGTCGTCGCCGACGACGGCCGCGGCATGCGACACGACGAGATGGCTGCTGCGCTCACCCTCGGGGGCCAGCAGCAGTACGACGACAACAGGCTCGGCCACTTCGGCGTCGGCCTCAAGGCCAGCGCATTCAGTCAAGCTGAGAGGCTCGTCGTGGTCAGCCGCTCAGCTGACTCCACAGCAGTGGCGATGTCTGTAGCCCGCCGTGATGAAATGCTGCGCGCCCAAGTTCACGACTTCCGCCAGGCGACCCGCGCTCTCGAGAGCCCAGATCTTCCTGAGCACATTGCTACCGGCACAGTCTTGCGTCTCATGGGCGTGCGGAGTGCTCCCACATCACCCGATCGCTCCCAGCGCGCTGCATGGCTGCATCACCGGATACAGCGACTACGAGAGCACCTCGGCCTTACCTTCCACCGTTTTCTCGACAGCGGCCACCTCGCGATCGTGATCGACGAATGGGACATCGCTTTGCAAGAGTCGAGCGTTCCGTTCCGCCCCCAGCCGATCGACCCCTTCGGCGTCCCAACCGCGAGCAATCGCTATCCACGGGCGCTTCAGGCCGCGCTCCCCGACGGATCGACTCTCAACATCCAGTGCACCATCATCGGTCCTCGGGTGAAGGGCCCGACCGTCAAGATCTTCGGCAAAGATCGAAGCGACTGGCAAGGTCTGTACGTCTACCGCAATGGCCGCATTCTCAAGTCCGGCGGATGGGACGACGTCATCGTCTCCCCAGACCGCTCTGCACTGCAGCTTGCGCGCGTTGATCTGTCAGTGCCCAGCGACGCCGTGAAGTGGTTCACCATGAATCCCGAGAAGGACGGGGTCTTCCTCCTTCCTGACCTTGTGCACGCCATCCAGACCGCGAGTGACGACTCCGGCACGACCTTCGCGGACTTCCTCAGAGAAGCCAAGGAAGCCCTGCGAGAGTCCAACCGTCGAGAGATCACAGCGCGACCAATCGCGCGAATGGGCGTCGGATTTCCTGAACCCGTACTCGACGCCACTCAGGCGCTGTTTCGACTCCGAGAACACGACCCTGCTGTCAGCATCAGGTGGCAGAATCTTCGCCCCGGCCGGCTCTTCTTGTTCGACCATGAGCGCAAGTGCATCTGGCTGAACGAACACCACCGCATGCTGCTTACGGGATCAGGTCAGCTGGGCGCTGAAGGTCTCATCCCCACATTCGTTTTCTTGCTGCTCGAAAGCTACTTCAAAGGGGGGTTCCTTCAGCGATCTACACTCGATCAGATCGAGGCAATGCATACTCTGCTGGCGGTGGCCGCAGGAGTGGGCGGAGTCACGTCGAACGACGATGCCTCCAGCGAAGACGTCGCCCGACTTGACCAGCTGCCGCTTGCACCCGAGGCTGCGCCCGGTGCAGCTGGACGGCGCGCGACGGATGGGGATCGCAGCGCTCGCGAAGGGTACGTCATCGGACGTATCGCAGACCTCGACACAGAAGCGCCGACCGTTGATTCGTTCAAGGCCTACCTCAACGAGATCGGCCGTGCGCGGCTGATGAGTGCAGAAGAGGAGGTGACTCTCGCGCGGCAGATCGAAGCAGGCGTGCTCGCCGACGAGCAGCTGTCGAAGATGACGGACCAGGAACGTCGATCTGCAGCGGGCCGCGAACTCGCATGGGTCTCGCAAACCGGCACTCGAGCATTCGAACGCTTCGTTCGCGCCAACCTCCGCCTCGTTATCAGCATCGCAAAGCGAACCAGGCGCGACCTCCTCGACCTTCCCGACAGGGTCCAAGAGGGCAATGCGGGGCTGATTCAAGCCGTGAAAATGTTCGACTACACGTTGGGGTACAAGTTCTCCACGTACGCGAGCCACTGGATCCGCCAAGCGATTGAACGTGCGAGTAGCGACACCGGCCGACTCATCAGGATTCCCGTTCACATGGATGACCTCGGCCGACAGATCGAGGCAAAGCAACGGGAGCTCGTTGCGCGCAGCCTCGAGGATCCAACGCCGGAGGAGATCGCACATGCGACAGGAATCGAGGTTGCCAAAGTCAAGCTCTATCTCTCGGCGAACGAAGCTGTTGAGTCGCTCGACGAATGGATCGATACACTGCGCCCCGAGGCGATTGACGACGACTTCGACTTCGGCGTCGCTCACTGTGAGTCTAGGTTCCAGAGACGCTCCGAGTTCGTTTGGTCGGAAGAGGAGGACTTCCACAACGTACTGGAGGCTGAAGCTCTCAACGCCTAGCTGCAACACCTGCTTGCTAGCATGAGCGAGCGCGAAGCAGGCGTGATCGCGATGCGGTTCGGCATTACTGACGAGGTCGGTACGGGGGTTCGTCTGACGCTCGACCAAATAGGCGAGAAATACGGCGTCACCCGAGAGCGGATTCGACAGATCGAATCGAACACGATAGAGAAGCTCCGCCACCCGTCACGAATCAGAACGCTCGAGGGGTTCTTGTTCGATTCCGACGACGTGTACTGACGACCTGCACAAAGGGGTCCGCCTCTCGCCCGGACACGGTCATCGCTGGAGCAGATGCGTCTCTATCAGCGCGACCACCTCGACCGGATCCTCGTGCTCCCAGAACCTCAGAACCGTCCAACCCGCATCCCGCAGAGCGACGTCGGTCTCCCGGTCGCGCAGGATGTTCCGTGCCAGCTTCGGCCCCCAGTAGTCCGCGTTCGACTTGGGCTGCGTGGCGTGGAGGGGGCAGCCATGCCAGAAGCACCCGTCGATGAACACCGCCACCCGACGACGGGTGAAGACGATATCCGCCCGGGCGCGGAGACTCTTCTCCACCCGGTAATCGACTCGGAATCGAAGTCCGCGCGCATGCAGAAGGCGGCGCACAGCGAGCTCTGGGGACGTATCTCGCCGTCTGTTCGCCTGCATGGTCCGACGCGCGTGTTCGGAGCTCGCCCAGGACATGCAGTGGACGATACGCGCCCAATGCGCGGAAACGCTGGGGCGGCCTCCGACACTCGGAGGCGAAATGACAGATCCACTGGTTTCATGGACTCATGACCCCCCGCTCGCTCCCCCGCCCCGGCGCGACGCTCGCGTTCGATGATCTGCCGGGTGAGAAGCGTGCCTTCGTGCTCCTGCACGGCGCTGGCCTCACCCGCGAGATGTGGGCACCGCAGGCGCGCGCGCTGAACGCAGCGGGTCACCGCGTCATCAACCTCGACCTGCGCGGGCATGGGGAGTCGACACTCGAGACGACATTCACCGCCGATGACGCGATCGACGACGTCATCGAGCTGCTCGAGCACCTGAAGCTGGACTCCCCCGTGCTCGTCGGCCATTCGCTCGGCGGGAACCTCGCGCAGTCTGCGGTGAGCGAATGGCCGGATCTGGTGGGTCATTTCGTCGCCGTCGACTGCACCTGGAACACGGGACCGCTCTCCGAATTCGAACGCTTCGGCCTCGACATCTCGGTTCCGATCTTCCGCGCCATCCCCGCGCGGCGTCTCCCGCGGATGATGGCCCGCGCGTGCAGCACGCACCCCGCGGTGGTCGACGAGCTCGCCCGGATGTTCGCCCGGATGCCGAAGCCGCGCTTCCTGGAGGTGTGGGCGGCGGCGGTGTCGCTCGTGGCACCCGACCCCGAATACCGCACCCCCGTGCCGCTCACCCTGATGATGGGCGCGCACGACAGGACCGGCAACATCCGCCGCGCGATGCCCGCATGGGCGAATGCCGAAGGGATCGACGTGGTGCGGATTGCGGATGCCGGCCACGTGCCGTCGCTCGACGATCCGGATGCGATGACGGAAGCACTCCTCACCAGCGCGCGATAGCGCCACGTGGTCTTCCGCAAGACTGATCGGCTCCTCATGGCCGCCGAGACCGTACGGTCGAGCCTCGACGCGTGCGGGTGGTGAGGGCGGGGAGAGGCTACCCCAGCGCCACCCCGATCGCCGCCACGGCGTCCGCGTCGACGCGGCAGCAGCCGCCGACGACGGCCGCGCCGGCGTCGGCCCAGGATCGCACCATCGGCGCGGGCACGCCGGGGCGGCCCATCCAGCGGCGGTTCTTGGCATCCCACTGCTCGCCCGAGTTGGGGTAGGCGATGAACGGCTTATCGGTCACATAGCGGGCGATCTGCACCGCACCCAGCACATCGCGCGGGTCGCAGCAGTTCACGCCGATCGCGACAACCGCATCCGAGGCCGCGGCGAGTGCGAACGCCTCTGAGAGCGACTCCCCCGAACGCAGGCGGTCGCCGTCGATCGTCACCGAGATCCAGGCAGGAGGGGCGTCAGGCAGAGCCTCGAGCTCGGCGACGAGCGCCGACACCTCATCGAGCGACGGGATCGTCTCCGCAGCGAGCGCATCCGCACCCGACGCAGCGAGCACCGCGAGCCGGGGGCGGTGCCAGACGCGCAGCTCGTCCACACTGAGGCCGTACTCGCCCGTGTACTCGGATCCGTCGGCACGCGTCGCACCGTACGGGCCCACCGACGCCGCCACCCATGCCGCATCGCCGAGCCCGGACGCGGCGCGCGCCGCCTGCGCCACCCGCACGCTCCGCACCAGCAGATCATCGACCTCCGCGCGGGTGAACCCCGCAGAGCCGAGGTTGTCGTAGCCCACCTGGTACGAGCCCGAGATCGCCACGCGCGCCCCCGCGCGGAAGAACGCCTCGTGCGCCGCCTGCACCTGCTCGGGGTGGTCGAGCAGCACCCGCGCCGACCACAGCTCGCCGCTCACATCGCTGCCCCGCTGCTCGAGCAGCGTGCCGAGGCCGCCGTCGAG
>JAEYUT010000102.1 GCA_023432305.1 Actinomycetes bacterium | reverse complement strand
CCCCCCCCGCCTCTCGGATGAATACGGGGCGCGTCAGACGTCGACGCGCGACCGATCGAGCCCCTGCCCGGCGACGATGAACTCCTTGCGCGGAGCGACGTCATTGCCCATGAGCAGCTCGAAGACCCGGTTGGCGGCGTCGGCATCCGACACCTGCACGCGGCGCAGCGTGCGATGCGCCCGACTCATCGTCGTCTCGGCGAGCTGATCGGCATCCATCTCGCCGAGTCCCTTGTAGCGCTGGATCGGGTCCTGGTACCGCTTGCCCTGCTTCTTGAGCTGCGCGAGCACTCCCTGCAGCTCGGCCTCGGAGTAGGTGTACAGCACGTCGTTCGGCTTCGTGCCCGGGTTCATCACAACCACGCGGTGCAGCGGCGGCACGGCCGCGAACACGCGTCCCGCCTCGATCATCGGCCTCATGTAGCGGAAGAAGAGCGTCAGCAGAAGCGTGCGGATGTGGGCCCCGTCGACATCGGCATCGCTCATGATGATGACCTTTCCGTAGCGGGCCGCCTCGAGATCGAAGCTGCGCCCGGAGCCCGCGCCGATCACCTGGATGATCGAGGCGCACTCCGCGTTGCTCAGCATGTCCGAGACGGAGGCCTTCTGCACGTTGAGGATCTTGCCGCGGATCGGCAGCAGCGCCTGGAAGTCCGACGAGCGCGCGAGCTTGGCGGTGCCGAGCGCCGAGTCTCCCTCGACGATGAACAGCTCGCTGTCGGCGACGTCGTTCGAGCGGCAGTCCACGAGCTTCGCCGGCAGCGACGAGCTCTCGAGGGCGTTCTTGCGCCGCTGGGTCTCCTTGTGGGCACGCGCGGAGATGCGCGACTTCATCTCGGCCACGACCTTGTCGAGCACGAGCGAGGTCTGCGCCTTGTCGTCGCGCTTCGTGCTCGCGAAGCGCTCCTTGAGCCCCTTCGCGAGTGCGTTGGCGACGATCGCGCGCACCGCCGGGGTGCCGAGGACCTCCTTCGTCTGGCCCTCGAACTGCGGCTCCGGCAGGCGCACCGTCAGCACGACCGTGAGGCCCGCGAGCACGTCATCCTTCTCGAGCTTGTCGTTGCCCGCCTTGAGCCTGCGCGCGTTCTTCTCGACCTCGGCGCGCATGAACTTCAGCAGCCCCTGCTCGAACCCGGTCTGGTGCGTGCCGCCCTTCGGGGTCGCGATGATGTTCACGAAGCTCTTCATGACGGTGTCGTAGCCCGTGCCCCACCGCAGCGCCACGTCGACATCGCATTCGCGCTGTAGCTCGGTGGGCACCATGTGGCCGTTCTCCTGCAGCACCGGAACGGTCTCGCTGTAGTGACCGGTGCCCTGGATGCGCCACACGTCGGTCACGGGCGCGTCGGGGGCCAGGTGCTCGACGAACTCGCTGATGCCGCCTTCGAAGCGGAACTGCTCGGTGGTGGGCTCCTCGCCGCGCTCGTCGCGGATCGAGATGCCGAGACCCGGGACGAGGAAGGCGGTCTGGCGGGCGCGCGCGATGAGATCCTCGGGCTGGAAGTCGGCACCCTTGGTGAAGATCTGGCGGTCGGCCCAGTAGCGGATGCGCGTACCGGTGACTCCCTTGGCGACCTTGCCCACGACGCGCAGCTCGCTGCCCTTCGTGAACGGTGTGAAGGGGGCGTCGGGGGTGGGCTCCCCCGCATCGGCGAAGATGCCGGGCTCGCCGCGGTGGAACGACATCGCCCACGTCTTGCCGTTGCGGTCGACCTCCACATCGAGGCGCTCCGAGAGCGCGTTCACCACGGAGGCGCCGACGCCGTGCAGACCGCCCGACGCCGCATACGACCCGGTGCCGAACTTGCCGCCCGCGTGGAGCTTCGTGAAGACGACCTCGACTCCCGAGAGCCCCGTCTTGGGCTCGATGTCGACCGGGATGCCGCGCGCGCGGTCGCGCACCTCGACGGACTGGTCGGCGTGCAGGATCACCTCGATCTCGGATCCGTGGCCCGCGAGCGCCTCATCGACGGAGTTGTCGATGATCTCCCACAGACAGTGCATGAGGCCCCGCGAGTCTGTGGAGCCGATGTACATGCCGGGGCGCTTGCGGACCGCCTCGAGTCCTTCGAGAACAGAGAGATGACGGGCGTTGTAGTCGGTCACCGCACGAGCCTAACGGCGACCGGCGTCACGATCGCTGAGGCGCTCCGTCACCCGAACTGCTGCACCCAGTAGACGCGTCCCGTCGACGAGGTCGCCGAGCAGGCGCCCATCTTCGTGAAGCCGTCACGCAGGATGTTCGCCCGGTGCCCGCTCGAGCCCTTCCAGAGATCGACGACGCCGGATGCCGACTTCGGGCCGTAGGCGACGTTCTCGCCCCACAGTCCCCCCGGTCCGCTGCTGTGCGACAGGTCTCTGTTGCCCTCCGCGAGATACGCGGCCCACGAGCAGGATCGCGACGCGAGCGAGCTGCTCCACGCGAGGGCGGCCGCGCCGTTCGCGGCGCGCTGGTCGTTGGTGGCCGTGAGAACGCCGTTCGAGACCGTCCCGCCGGACGCGCCACCTCCTCCTCCGCCGCCCCCGCTGCCGACCACGCGGGAACCCGACCGCGCTGCCTGCGCGGCCCTGCGGGCCTCCTCCTCGGCGGCCAGGCGGGCAGCCTCCGCATCATGAGCGGTGATGACCGCCGTCGCCGCCGTCGCGTACGCGGGGACGAGAGAGGCGGCATCGCGCAGCTCCGCCGACTGGATCGCGCGCAGCGCCTCCGACGCAGCCGCACGCGCCGATTCCGGGGCCAGCGTGCGTGCAGCGAGCAGCGCCTCATGGCTCGCCGCGAGCGAGGTGAGGAAAGTGCGCACGCGGGAATCCAGCTCGACCGCGCTCCGCGTGATCTCGCTCATCTCCCCGGCGAGGAGCAGCCGCGACGCCCGCGCCTGGGTCGCGAGAGCGCTCAGGCGCTCAGCAGTCTCGTGGAGGTCGTCGGTGCTCGCCTCGGTATCGACGGCGGGGATGTCGCGCGTGGGAGGAGGCCGCAGCATCTCGACCACGATCGGATCTCCCGAGACCGTGGCGACTGCGCCGAGCGCGGCGTCCAGCTGCGTCTGCGCATCGACCACGGGCGCGAGAGCGGCATCGCCGCCGAGCATCGCCGCGTGCGGGAGCACGCTCTGCGCCACCGCAGAACGCCAAGCGGCCGCATCCTCCGCGCTCGCCTGCAGCGAATCGAGCACGGCGTGCTCCTCGTCGACGGCGACGACCGCAGCGGCGTGCGCCCCCCCC
>JAEYUT010000103.1 GCA_023432305.1 Actinomycetes bacterium | reverse complement strand
GCGCTGGGGCGTGCTCGCGCCCGGCGCGATCGCCAACGACTGGGTCGCGACGCTGCACGCCCACACCGACCAGCGCGTCGTCGCCGTCGCCTCCCGCACCCCCGAGCGGTCGGCCGCATTCGCGGCGAAGCACGGCATCCCGCGGTCGTACGGCGGCTACGAGGCGCTCGTCGCGGATCCGGATGTCGACATCGTCTACATCGCGGCGCCCCACACGGAGCACCGCGCGCTCGCGCTGCTCGCGATCGACGCCGGCAAGCACGTGCTCGTCGAGAAGCCCATCGCCGTGTCGGCGGAGCAGGCGACCGAGATCGCGCTCGCCGCACGCACCGCCGGCGTGTTCGCGATGGAGGCGATGTGGTCGCGCTTCATCCCGCAGACGACTGTCATCCGGCGCCTTCTCGATGACGGCGTGATTGGGGAGCCGTTCGGGGCGTCCGCGACCTTCGCCGCGCAGTTCGACTACGACCCCACGAGCCGCGCCTTCGATCCGGCGCTCGGCGGTGGGAGCCTGCTCGACCTGGGCGTCTACACCCTGTGGTGGCTGCACTTCTGCCTGGGAGCGCCCGACACCGTGAGCGCCACGGGCGAGCTCGCCCCCACGGGTGTCGACGCGGACGCGCGCGTCGTCTGGGCGCGCGGAGACGCCGTCACCGGCAGCTCGTTCACGAGCATGATGACCGACCAGCCGATCCTCGGCGAGGTGCAGGGTCGCGACGGTCTGCGGATCTCGGTGGAGCCGTTCATGGCGCAGGGCGGGTTCCGGATCGAGCGGCCGGGCGGCGGCGCCGCGCACTGGGAGGACGAGACGGGGCTCCGCTGGCGCGACGGCCTGTGCTTCCAGGCGACCGCTGTCGCGGCGCACATCGCCGAGGGGCGGCTGGAGGCTCCCGAGCATCCGCTGCAGACGAGCATCGAGGTGCTCGCCGTCATCGACGAGGCGCGGCGGCAGCTCGGCGCCGCCTGATCAGCGGCCGCCCCCGTTCCGACGGCCCCGCCACCGGACGCGTAGCCTGCTGGGGTGAGTGTGCTGACTGAGGCCATGCTCGCGGGGATCCGCTCGCGTGCCGCCGACTACGACCGCGACAACCGCTTCTTCCACGAGGATCTCGCCGCCCTCCGCGAGGCCGGCTACCTTCGCCCGCGGAGCCTCTCGCAGGCGGTCGCCGATCAGCGTCTGCTCGCCGCGTACGCTCCCGCGACGGCGCTCGCCGTGAACATGCACCTCGTGGTGGTGGGGATGGCCCACGCGCTCGCGGAGCGCGGCGATGACTCCCTCGCCTGGATCCTCGCGGATGCGGAGGCGGGGGAGCTGTTCGCGTTCGGCAATTCCGAGCCGGGCAACGACCTGGTGATGTGGGACTCGCTCACGACCGTCGAGCGCGTGGAGACCCCCGTCGCCGGTTACTCCTTCACGGGCACCAAGATCTTCACCTCGCTCGCCCCCGCATGGACCCGGCTCATCGTCTTCGGCAAGCAGACAGAGGGCGACGACGCCCCGCGCCTCGTGCACGGAGTGCTCACGCGCGACGACGGCGGCGTCACGATCCTCGACGACTGGGACACGCTCGGCATGCGCGCCACCCAGTCGCACACCACGAAGCTCGACGGCGCGGTGATCCCGGATGAGCGGATCGTGCGGTTCCTGCCCGTCGGGCCCAACGCGGATCCGTTCGTCTTCGCCCTGTTCGCGAACTTCCTGACCCTCATCGCCGCCGTGTACGCGGGCATCGCGGACCGGGCGCTCGAGCTCGCGGTCGAGGCGGCCCACCGCCGCACGAGCCTGCAGCGCGGAGGAGCGACGTACGCGACCGACCCCGACATCCGGTGGCGCATCGCGGATGCGGCCCTCGCGCTCGACGCGCTCGCCCCGCAGCTGGAGGCTGTGGCGCGCGACGTCGACGGTCTCGTCGACCGCGGCCCGCGCTGGTTCCGCGACCTCACAGGGCTCAAGCACCGCGCCACCGAGACGGCACGGTATGTCGTCGATCAGGCGATGCGCGTCGCGGGGGGAGGCGGCTACCGCTCGTCGAGCGAGCTGGCGCGTCTGCAGCGGGATGTGCTCGCGGGCATCTATCACCCCTCCGACACCGAGTCGGTGCATGCGACGGTCGCGGCGAACCTCCTCGGCGCGCCGGCGTGAGCCGCAGCTAGAGCCGCGCGAGCCACTGCGCGCACAGGCCCGCCCACACCGACGCAGGCTCACCCTCGGCGAGCCCCAGCCCGTGCTTCCCGCTCGGCAGCACGTGCACTTCGTGGGGGACCGCGCGCCCGGCGAGGGCCATGCCCAGCAGGTAGGTGTGCTGCACGGGCACGACGGCGTCGTCGGCGGTGTGCCACACGAAGGTCGGCGGGGCGGATGCGGTGACGAGCAGATCGAGCGAGGTGGCCGCGCGTGCCTCCCACGTGGCGTCCGCGCCGAGGAGCTTCTCGCGGGATCCGCGGTGCTCGTCGAGCATCATCGACACGACGGGGTACCCGAGCACGGCGACATCCACGCGCTCCGCCGGGCTCGCCCCGGGCGTGTAGGCGGCCATGCCGGCCGCGTGACCGCCCGCCGAGAACCCGATGACGCCCACGCGCGGCGCCCCCGCGTCGCGGATCCGGCGGATTTCGGCGCGCACGGCGTCGAGCGGTGCCGGGTGCCGGGTCTTCACCGGGTAGGCGAACACGCTCGCCGCGAGCCCGATGCTCCGCAGCCACTCAGCCACCGGCTCGCCTTCGTGCGGGGCGTGGCGGCGGTACCCGCCACCGGGGAGGACGATCATGTGCAACCCATCCATTCGTCCATCTTCGTCGTTACTCTGGCCAGATGACTCGACCGATCGTGTTCATCGGCGACTCCATCACGGACGCTCATCGCCGCGACGACCCCGAGGGTCTCGGCTTCGGCTATGTGCGCCTTGCGGCGGAGGCTCTGCGGGTGCGCGGGGATCGGCGCGAGGTGGTCAATCGCGGTGTCAGCGGCGACCGCATCGGCGACCTCGAGGCGCGATGGGGCGAGGATGTGCTCGCCCTGAACCCGGGGACGCTCTCGGTCTCGGTGGGCATCAACGACACCTGGCGGCGCTTCGACGAGGGCACGCCCACCGACGCGAAGACGTTCGAGTCCATCTATCGGGGCCTGATCGAGCGCGCCCTCGCGGCAGGGAGCCCGCGGCTGGTGCTCGTCGAGCCGTTCCTCCTGCCGATCGCGGACGAGCAGTTCGACTGGCTCGACGACCTGGAGGGCAAACGCGACGCGGTCGCCTCCCTCGCGGAGGAGCACGACGCGGCTTTCGTGCCGCTGCATCGCATCCTCACCACGGCTGCCGCGCATCACGGGGCGGTCGAGATCGCGGCGGACGGCGTGCACCCGACCCCGCTGGGTGCCGAGCTCATCGCCGAGGCGTGGGAGGCGGCGGAGGGGGCGCTCCAGCGCTGAGGGCTCCTCCCCTCTACTCTGGGGGGATGCTCCACCACGATCTGCAGCCTGTCACGATCGGCACGTCCGGCCTCGGCAAACGTCCCGGCGCGGACTTCGCGCTCGCGAAGGCCATCCTCACGTCGTCGTTCCGGCAGACCGACACCTCCAACAACTACGCCGATGGCATGAGCGAGCGTCTTCTCGGCGATGCGATCCGCGAGCTCGGCGGGCTCCCCGAGGGCCATGTGATCTTCTCGAAGGGCGACCAGGATCCGGTCACCGGCGCGTTCTCGGGCGAGCGGATGAAGCGCTCCTTCGAGGAGTCGACGGAGCGTCTGGGGCTCGAGACTCTGCCGCTCTACCAGCTGCATGACCC
Organism: Actinomycetes bacterium; assembly: GCA_023432305.1. Taxonomy (GTDB): domain Bacteria; phylum Actinomycetota; class Actinomycetes; order Actinomycetales; family Microbacteriaceae; genus Homoserinibacter. The sequence continues at coordinate 1,507 of JAEYUT010000103.1, read as the reverse complement.
GTACACCATCTCGGTCGCCCAGGCGATGGCGCCCGGCGGTCCCGTGGAGGCGCTGCTGAAGCTGCGCGACCAGGGCCGCATCGGGGCGATCGGGGTCGCGGCCGGCACGATCCCCCTCATGGAGGAGTACGTGCAGACCGACGCCTTCGACGTCGTTCTCACTCACAATCGGTACACGGTCGTGAACCGCGCCGCCGATCACCTCATCGACCTCGCCACGGAGCGCGGCATGACGGTGTTCAACGCCGCCCCGTTCGGGGCCGGCATCCTCGCCGGCGAGAACTTCCGCGGGCGCACCTACGGCTACTCGGAGCCGAGCGATGAGTTCCTCACGCACGTCGACGCCTTCCGTGCCCTGTGCGGGGAGTGGGGCATCGAGCCCGCGGCGGCGGCGCTGCACTTCTCGATGCGCGACCCGCGCATCCACACGACCGTTGTGGGAGTCAACTCGATCGAGCGCCTCGACGAGCTGCAGCGGCACGTCGACGCGACCATCGACGAGGGCTTCTGGGCGGCGCTCGACGCACTCGGTACGCCGCCTGCGCCTCCCACCGACTGATCGGGCCGTCTGCTAGTCGAGCGGGATGATCATCCGGAACTCGGTTCCCACGCCCACCTCGCTCGACACCTCCATGCGCCCCCGGTGCGCGGTGACGATGGCCTTCGTGATGTTGAGGCCGAGGCCGACGCCCGGCAGCGCGTTGCGGGTGGCCGTGGAGGCGCGGAAGAACCGTGTGAAGAGCCGATCGAGCTCGTCGGCGGGGATGCCCACGCCGGTGTCGCGCACCGAGATCACCAGGTAGCGGCTCGTCTGAGACAGCGTCACGACGACCTCGCCCTCGGTGGGGGTGAACTTGAGCGCGTTGGAGACGAGATTGTCGACCGCCTGGGAGATCCGCACCGGATCGACGCGCGCGACGACCGGCTCGGATGGGCCTCCGATGCGCAGCCGCACGCACGCGTTCTCGGCTGCCGGCCTGGCCGATTCGACCGCCGCCTCGACGAGGGCGCTGACGTCGCACTCGCGCGTCTCGAGGGCGAAGTGACCCGACTCGACCTGCGCCGTGAACAGCAGGTCTCCGCCGAGTCGCAGGAGGCGCTGCGCGTTGCGCTCGGCGATCCCGAGGAACTGGAGCTGCTCGTCGGTGAGCGGATTCTGGGGGTCGTCGCGCAGCAGCTCGAGGTAGCCGAGGATGGAGCTGAGCGGGGTGCGCAGCTCGTGCGAGATCATGCCGACGAACTCGTCCTTCATCCGGGCGACTTCGATCGCGCGCGTCTCGTCGCTGGCGACCAGAAGGTAGCCGATGGGGGTGCGGCTGCCGTCGAATCGCTGCGTGATGACGAGGCGCACGGGCACGGTGCTGCCGTCGGCGCGCATCATGTCGAGTTCGCGTTCGACCATCTCGCCGGCATCGACCGCGTCGAAGAGCGTGCGGAGTCCCGCGGGCAGCGGGTCGTGGTCCATCTGCGCCTGCGGCTCTGCGAAGCCCGCGAGGGCGTCGAGAAC
>JAEYUT010000099.1 GCA_023432305.1 Actinomycetes bacterium | reverse complement strand
GAGCGAACACGGCACTGTGCTCGCGACGCACATAGAACTGCACGACCTCGTCGGCGTCGCGGTCGCCCGTGTTCGCCACCGTCAGCTCGGCGACGATCACACCATCCTCGACCCGCACCTCGAGGTCGCGGTAGGCGAACGTCGTGTAGCTCAGCCCGTGGCCGAACGGGTAGGCGAGGTCGGTTCCCGCGAGGTCGTGGTGGCGGTACCCCACATACACGGACTCGTAGTACTGGGCTGTGTACGAGCGGTCGAAGTCGGCGGCGGAGCTCGCATCGGATGCGGTGCGCGGCCAGCTCTGCGCGAGGCGTCCGCTCGGCACCGCTTCGCCGAACAGCAGTCGTGCTGTCGCCTCGCCTCCGGTCTGGCCGGGAAGGAACATGTCGAGAACCGCGTGCACCCGATCCGCCCGCGGCACCGCGAACGGCGCACCCCCGAACATCACCAGGACCACGCGTGAACCCTGGTCGACGAGACGCTCGATGAGGCGACGCTGATCCTCCGCGATCTCGAGGGAGGTGCGGTCGAACCCCTCGCACTCCTCCAGGTCACCGAGGCCGCCGAAGAACAGCACCGTCTCTGCGCCCTCGGCGAGGCGAAGCGCCTCCGACTCGAGCTCGGCGTCGACGCCCGCGTACATGCTCCGGTAGCCGCGCGCGTACCGGAAGCGCACGCCGCGCGCCTCGAACGCGTCGCGCGGGGTGACGAGCCGGGTGGGGGCGATGAGCGACGAGCCTCCACCCTGGTACCGCATCCGCTCGAACATCTCGCCGATCACGACGAGCCCGTCCGTATCCGGATCGAGGGGAAGCGCTCCGTCGTTCTGCAGAAGCACCGCGCCCTCCACCGCGATGCGGGTGGCGAGCTCAGCGTGTGCGTCGGCGTCCTCCGCTGGCCCCGTCTCCTGGTGCACCCGCTCGATGAGGGTGAGCATCCGCTCGACGGCGCGGTCGAGCACCTCGGTGGGGAGGGATCCGTCGGCGAGTCCCTGGGCGATCGCGGTGCGGTTGTGGCGCACGCCGCCGGGCATGTCGAGCTCGCATCCGGCGTTGAGGCCGGCGACGCGGTCGTTCGCGGCGCCCCAGTCGGTCATGACGAGCCCGTCGAAGCCCCATTCGTCGCGCAGGATCCCCGTGAGCAGCTTCGCGTTCTCGGAGGCGAAGTGACCGTTGACGCTGTTGTAGGCGGCCATGACGGTCGCCGGGCGAGCCTCCTTCACGACGCGCTCGAACGCGCGCAGGTAGATCTCGCGCAGGGCGCGCTCGTCGACGACGCTGTCACCCACGAACCGGAAGTCCTCGTTCGAGTTGGCGGCGAAGTGCTTCACCGAGGTGCCGACGCCGGCTGCCTCCACCGCCTGCACATAGGCGCTCGCGAGCGCACCGGTGAGCAGCGGATCCTCGGAGAAGTACTCGAAGTTGCGCCCGCAGAGCGGGTTGCGCTGGATGTTGACACCCGGTGCGAGGAGCACGTGCACGCCGCGTGCACGACACTCGGCGGCGATCGCGGTGCCCACCGCCCGGGCGTTCGCCGGGCTCCAGGTGTTGGCGAGCACGATCGTGGTCGGGAACGCCGTCGACGGGATCGCGCCGCCCACCCCGAAGGCACCGTCCTCGCTCGCCACGAGTCGCACGCCGTGCGGTCCGTCGGTGAGGCACAGCTGCGGGATGCCGAGACGCGGCACCGGATGCGTCCACCAGGAGCGCCTGCCCTCGAGCAGCATGATCTTCTCGTCGCGCGTGAGCTGCCTGGTGAGCTCCGCGGGCGTGCGGCCGGCCTCGGTGCTGGTCATGTGTCCCCCTGCCCCCAGAGACTAGCGACGCAGCGGGTGGAACTCCGCGCCGCGCGCGCGATTCGCGCTCCCCGACCGGCATCCTGGTGATGCCGCGCCGTGCGGCCCGATTCAGGAGTGTGCTGTGGCTCGAACCGACTCTGCCGCCGTGCTGGCTGGCGCGACCGTCCTCATCACGGGAGCCGCCCGCGGCATGGGCGCGATCTACGCCCGCAAGGCCGCGGATGGGGGAGCGGCGGCCATCGCCCTGTGGGATGTCGACGAGAAGCTCGCGGGCGAGCTCGCCGCTGAGCTGGCTCGCCCGGGCCTGCGCATCGAGGTGCTCCCCGTCGACGTGTCGCAGCTGGATGCGATCCGCGCGGGCGTCGCCGCGACGCGGGAGAAGCTCGCCCCGGTCGACATCCTCATCAACAACGCCGGCATCGTGCGGGGGGTGCCGTTCTGGCAGCACGATGTCGAGCGCGACATCGAGCTCACGATGCGCATCAACACGCTCGGCCCGATGTGGCTCACGCGCGAGGTGCTCCCCGACATGATGAGCGACCCCTCGCGCCCCAAGCGCATCCTCAACATCGCCTCCGCCGCCGGCACCCTCCCGAACCCCAATATGAGCGTCTACGCGGCCTCCAAGTGGGCGATGATCGGCTGGAGCGAATCGATCCGCCTCGAGCTCATCCGCATGGGGCACCCGCACGTGATGGTCACCACCTTCTGCCCCAGCTACGTCTCCACGGGCATGTTCGAGGGTGCTCGCGGCCCGCTGTGGACGCCCATCATGACCCCGGATCAGGCGGCGAGCGCCGCCTGGAACGGGATGCTGCGCGGCACCCCGATGGTGCTGCGCCCGTGGACGGTGAAGCTCGCGATGGCGCTGCGCGGCATCCTGCCCACCCGCTGGTGGGATGGTGCTGCCGCGAAGGTGTTCCACGTGTACTCGTCGATGGATGCGTTCGTGGGACGCCGAGACGTCTGAGCTGCCAGCGCGATCCGTCTCCCCGCGCGAGACTGGGGGGATGACCGAGCAGCCGTCACCGCGCGTGCGGTTCGAGCTGTTCACCTCGGCGTTCTGCAGCTCATGCCACAGCGCCCGGATCGTGCTCGCGCACGCCGCGTCCGTGATCCCGGGCGCCGTCGTCGAGGAGCACGATGTCGCATTCGACGCGGCCCGGGCCGAGGCCGCCGAGATCACCTCGACCCCCACGGTGATCGTGCGCGACGCCGCAGGGGAGCAGGTGTTCCGCGCGGAGGGCGCGCCGAGCCTGGAGCAGGTGCTGCGCGCCGCTGCCCTCGCGATTCCCGACTGACTCCGCGGGGGTAGCGTGAGCACATGAGCGTCGACGTGCTCGTGACGATCGGATGGTGGGGTGTCATCCCCGCGATCGCCGTGGGAACCCTGCTGCATTTCGTCTACGACTGGACGGGGCACCGCCCCTGGGTGGCGCGCTTCGCGGCCGTGAACGAGAGCTACTGGGAGCACATCAAGATCGCCGTCTGGCCGATGGTGCTGCTGTTCATCGTTCTCGGGGCGCTCGGCGGATGGCGGGAGCCGGCGTTCGTGCCGGCCGCGACGATCGCGCTCTACTCGATCCCGGTGAGCATGATCGGCATCGAGTTCCTGGCGAAGGCGATCCTCGGACGCAATGTGCTCGCCGTCGACATCGCCCTGTTCTGCGTGTCGATGATCCTTGCGCAGGCGCTCTTCGCGGTGACGCTCGCACAACTGGCCGCCGATGTGGTG
>JAEYUT010000370.1 GCA_023432305.1 Actinomycetes bacterium | reverse complement strand
CGTCGTGCCTGCGAGCCAGTCGCGCCCGACCGTCTCGATCGCGACCTCCGAGCGCCCGCCATCGAGCGTCTCGACCCCGAGAGCGCGCCCCGGCTCCGCCATCGCCGAGATGCGGTCGCGCAGCGTGAGCCGACCGAGACGGAGCCGCTCCTCCTCGACCGCTTCCTCAACACGCTCAGCATCGAGCTCCTGCTCGAGCTGGCTCTCGATGTCGGCGAACAGTTCGTCCCAGCGCACGCGATGACGCTAGCCCTCCGACATCAGGCACCCACGGCGTTCTCCACAGGATGGGAATCCGCACTCGACACGAGGAACCGTCATATGCCATGGTGAACTGCGTCCCCCATCTGGGGGCAGAACGTTCCTTCGGCACCACCACCCCCCGACCGAGCACGAGGACGACGATGGCCACTGCAGGCATGGCGACCACCGCGGCGACCGCACGCCCCCTCCCCCGCCGCGTCTCCGATGAGGAGCACTTCGGCCCCCAGCCTGCCAAGAGCAGCGAACTGCCCGACCCGCGCCCCCTGCTCGAGAACCTCACCCGCTGCGTCATCGAGATCCTCGCTGGGGCTCGCGACCTCGAGCAGATCGCGCGCTGGGTCGACGACAGCGTGTACAAGACCCTGCTCACCCGCGTCATGTACGCAGCACGCGCACGCCAGACGACGGGCCGCGCCGCCAGCCGTCCGGTGTTCTCGATCGGATCGGTCGTCCTCTGCGAGCCGCGAGACGGCGTCGTGGAGGCGGTCATCGTGGTCGTGGGACGCGCCCGTGCTCGCGCAGTCGCCATCCGCCTCGAAGGGCTCGATCGCCGCTGGCGCGCGACGGCGCTGCACGTGCTCTGAGCCGCCGCAGGCGCACAACGACAGAGGCGGGGCGAGCCGAAGCCCGCCCCGCCTGCCGCACCGGCGAAGCCGGTTACCGTCCCTTGCGCTCCTGAGCACGGCGCTGCGCACGATTCTGCGGAGCGGCGCCAGCGTCGCCCTCGACGACCTGCCCGAACGCCCCGCGCTCCGCAGAGGCCTGAGCCTGAGCCTGGCGCGCGGCGGCCTGCTGAGCCCGCGCCGTCGCGGCGCGCTCCACCTGACCGCGCTGGTTGCGCACCTCGACGCTGCCCGACGCATCCGAGCTCGGCGCCGAGTAGCTGAGGCCCTGCTGCGGCGACTGCGCGCCGAGCCCCTTGGCCGCGACCCGCGCCTGACCGTCGGCGCCCGTCACCTCGACCTCGAGGTTGAAGAGGAATCCGACCGACTCCTCGCGGATCGAGCCCATCATGCCCTGGTAGAGGGCGTAGCCCTCGCGCTGGTACTCGACGAGCGGATCGCGCTGCGCCATGGCGCGCAGGCCGATGCCGTCCTTGAGGTAATCCATCTCGTACAGGTGCTCGCGCCAGCGGCGGTCGATGACACTCAGCACGACCCGGCGCTCGAGCTCGCGCATGGCGGGGGCGCCGAGCTGATTCTCACGGCGCTCATAGGCGATGCGCGCATCCGAGAGCACCTCCTCCTTGAGCACCTTCGCCTTGAGACCGCCGCGCGAGCCGGCCTCGGCCACGACCTCATCGACCGTGATCGAGACGGGGTAGAGGGTCTTGAGCTCCGTCCACAGCGCCTCGAGGTCCCACTCGTCGCTGTGGCCGTCGGCGGTGTGCTGATCGACGATGTCGGAGATGACATCCTCGAGGAAGGTCTGCACGCGGTCGTGCAGGTCATCGCCTTCGAGGATGTGGCGACGGTCGGAGTAGATCGCCTCGCGCTGTCGGTTGAGGACGTCGTCGTACTTGAGGACGTTCTTGCGGATCTCGGCGTTGCGCTGCTCCACCTGGGTCTGCGCCGAGCGGATGGCACGCGACACGGCCTTCGACTCGATCGGCAGGTCGTCGGGGGCGCCGCGCATGAGCATCTCGGCCGCGCCCGTGTTGAACAGACGCATGAGGTCGTCCTGGAGCGACAGGTAGAAGCGGCTCTCGCCGGGGTCGCCCTGACGGCCGGCGCGACCGCGCAGCTGGTTGTCGATGCGGCGCGACTCGTGACGCTCGGTGCCGAGCACATAGAGACCACCCGCCTCGCGCACCTTCTGGGCATCCGCTTCGACGCGCGCCTTGACCTCCTCGAAGACGCCGTCCCACGCCGCCTCGTACTCCTCCGGAGTCTCGGCAGGGCTGAGCCCCCGGTTGTTCATCTCGGCGACGGCGAGGAACTCGGCGTTGCCGCCGAGCATGATGTCCGTTCCGCGGCCGGCCATGTTGGTGGCGACGGTGACGGCGCCGAGGCGACCCGCCTGTGCGATGATCGCGGCCTCGCGAGCGTGGTTCTTGGCGTTGAGCACCTCGTGCTTCACGCCGCGCTTCGCGAGAGCCTTCGAGAGGTACTCGCTCTTCTCGACGCTCGTGGTTCCCACCAGGACGGGCTGTCCGGTGCGGTGACGCTCGACGATGTCCTCGACGACCTGCTCGAACTTGACCTTCTCGTTCTTGTAGATGAGGTCTGGCTGGTCCTTGCGGATCATCGGCTTGTTCGTCGGGATGGCGACGACGCCGAGCTTGTAGGTCGACATG
>JAEYUT010000128.1 GCA_023432305.1 Actinomycetes bacterium | reverse complement strand
GTGAGCTACAACGTCGGGTGGACGGCGTGGCTCGACATCGCGCCCGACGGCGTCAACAAGGGCACCGGCATGGAGTACGTGCGCGAGAAGCTGGGCATTCCGCGAGAGAACGTGATCGTCATGGGCGACGGCCGCAACGACATCGACATGTTCGAGTGGGCGGCTTCCGGAGGCGGCGTGGCGGTCGCGATGGGGCAGGCGCCGCCCGAGGTCGTGGAGGTCTCCACCGAGGTGACGGGCACCGATCTCGAACAGGGCGTCGCGAGCGCGCTCGCACGACTTTTCCAGGCTTGAGCTCTCAGGCTCCGCTATGGTCTGTACGTTCCTATACCTGGAGGGCTGTCCGAGCGGCCGATGGAGCCAGTCTTGAAAACTGGTGGGCAGAAATGTCTCGTGGGTTCGAATCCCACGCCCTCCGCTCACGGTCGACCGACCGACCCGTGGACGACATGAGATGAGGTGCCCGTGACCGAGACCGAGCCGATCCGCGACCGATCGCGGGCAGCCCGCGCCCCCCGGCCCGTCACGATCGCCCGTCATGGTCGCCTTCGCCGGACGGGTCCCTGGGGTACGGTTCTCGGCCTCATCGGGGGCACCCTCGCGGTGACTCTCGTCTCGGGAAGCGCTGTGGCGGGTATCGCGGCAGCCCAGCTCAAGGGCGACCTCGATGCGAACGCGGTCGTCATCAACGAGACCGAAGCGCCGATCCCCAACATCGGCGCGTACGAGGGCGGCTTCAACATCCTCGTCGTCGGCAATGATGACTGGGTGGGGCGCGACGCGATCCTCAACGATGTCAACATCCTCGTGCACGTGTCGGCTGACCATACGAACGCGGTCGCCGTGAGCATCCCACGGGACCTCGTCGTGCCGTTCCCCTCCTGCGTCAATGAGGAGACCGGACGGAAGTCGAGCCCCGCGAGCGGCCTGCCGATCAACACCGCCCTCTCGTACGGCGGCCTTCCGTGTGTCGTGTCCGTGGTGGAGAACCTCACCGGGCTCGATGTCCACTTCGCCGGCATGATCGGCTTCCAGGGCGTCATCAACATGTCTGATGCGATCGGCGGTGTCGAGGTCTGCGTCGACAAGGCGATCAACGATAAGAAGTCGGGCCTCTTCATTCCTGCGGGCACGAGCACACTGCAGGGATGGGATGCGCTCGCGTTCCTTCGCACGCGACACGGCGTCGGCGACGGCTCGGACCTCACGCGCATCAGCTCGCAGCAGGTGTTCATGTCGTCGCTGCTTCGCAAACTCAAGTCTGAGGACACCCTCACGAACGTGGGGAAGCTCTACGGTCTTGCGAAGGCCGCGAGCGAGAACATGACGCTCTCTCGGGAGCTGACGCGGGTCGACGTGATGGTCGCGCTCGCGAAGTCGCTCAGCAAGATCCCGATGGACCGCATCACCTTCGTGCAGTACCCCGGCACGACAGGCCAGGGCGGCATCTACGAGGGGAAGGTCGCACCGAATAAGGCGCTCGCCGTGAAGCTCTTCGACGCGATCCGCGCGGATCTTCCGGTGGGTCTCGAGCAGGCAGGCGACGGTCGCGGCGCGGAGCTCAACCCCGACGCTCCCGTGGTGGAGGAGCCCGCAGCGGATCCCGGCGCGACGCCCGACCCCAACGCGACGCCCGACCCGAACGCGACCTACGAGCCGACCCTCCCTGAGAAGCAGATCATCTCGGGCCTCCGCGGGCAGACCGCGGCTGATCAGACCTGCTCGAAGGCGAACTGACGAGTTGCCGGCTCGGTCGCCGGGATACGAGCGACGGTCACCGCTGGCGCAGCAGCAAGGTGATGTCGGTGAGTGTGGCCCGGATGATCGGATCGACGGCGTTCGGATCGACGAGCGACGCCATCCAGCCTCCCGGGATCGTCGAGATGCATGCGTAGTACGCGTTCGAGGCGAAGCTCGCCTCGAACGCCGGGTACTCGGGTAGGCGCGCGTGCTCGGGGTGCGCGATGAGCCACCCCTCGAGCAGCGTCATGATGTCTGTGCCGCTGTCGGTGAGCATCGCCGTGCTGTAGACGTAGGCTTCCGGCTGCGCGGTGACGAGTCGCGCGCGGGCGGTGATCACGTCGTCCGCTGTGCCTCGTGCGGTCGCTGAGGCGACGACGAGGTGGTGCACGCCGAGCGGCAGGTTGTCGGCGTGCGCGTCGAACACACGGCTGGCTTCCTCTGCGCTCAGCAGCGAGAGGGGGCGTCCGAGCACCGCGGCGTCGCGAGCGTGGAAGTGTGTGAAGAACGTGCTCCGGGCGATGTCTGCGCGGGAGCAGATCTCCTCGATCGTGACGTTGTCGAAGCCGAGCTCGAGGGCGGTGGTGACGGCGGCGAGTTCGATGCGACGCTCGGTGTCGCGACGACGGGTGTCGCGGGGAGCGGTCATTTCGGTCATGCGCTCCTCCCGATCACTCGGGAGAAGCGATCGAGCGCGAGGTCGATCTGCTCTGCGGGGTCGTCGATGGCGGCGAAGGGGATCGTCCAGGCTTTCGTGACGGCGTAGAGGACGGCGTACACGGTCGTCACGATGAGCGTCGCCTCGCGTTCCGGATCGCCGCTGAGGACCGCGGTCTCCGGGTGGGCGGTGAGCCAGGCGAGCGTGGCCTCGGTGAGGGTCTGCTGCGTGCCGATGAGGGCGTACGAGTAGTGGCGTCGCGCGGTCTCCTGCTCGGCGACGAGCTTCCAC
>JAEYUT010000360.1 GCA_023432305.1 Actinomycetes bacterium | reverse complement strand
GGCACAGAGAGTCCCGGAGTCAATGCACCGCCGGCTGCGGTTCGAGATCGCATGTGCTGTCACATGACACGTGCAGGAACCTGCGGTTGGCGAATGCCGGTGAATGCCTCCTCGCGCCTGACTATGCTGCGGCGTCGTCGGAGTGCACGACCACTGTAGCACCACGGAAGTCGACAGCGAGCATCAGGCACTCCCAGTTGGACTCCGACTGCTGCTCGATGACCTCTGCGGCGCGCAGGCGCTGCGACGGGTCGCTGCCCAGCACGAGGATCGAGGGGCCGGCTCCGGAGACCACCGCGGCGAGCCCTTCGGCGCGCAGCGCCTGGATGAGGGCGTTGGTCTGCGGCATGGCGCTCGCACGGTAGTTCTGGTGCAGCTTGTCCTCGGTGGCGGCGAGCAGCAGCTCGGGGCTCTGGATGAGCGACGCGATGAGCAGAGCCGAACGCGAGACGTTGAAGATCGCGTCCTCGTGCGGCACCGAAGTGGGCTGGAGGCTGCGGGCGAGGGCGGTCGACATCGTCAGCTCGGTGGGCACGGCCACGAGCGGGCTCACCCCGCGGTGCACCATGAGCTTCTTGAAACGCGGACCCTCGGGCGTCGTCCAGGTGATCGTGAGACCGCCGAAGAGCGCGGGTGCGACGTTGTCGGGGTGCCCCTCCATCTCGGTCGCAAGACCGAGCAGCAGGTCCTCGTCAAACTCGACGATGCCCTCGAGCAGGCCCTTCGCGGCCATGATGCCGGAGACGATCGCAGCCCCCGAGGAGCCCATTCCGCGTCCGTGCGGGATGGTGTTGCGGGCGACCAGCTCGAGTCCGGGAAGCTCGTGGCCGACGGCGGCGAAGGTGTGCGCGATGGCGCGCGCCACGAGGTTGGTCTCGTCGGTGGGCACCTCGCCCTCGCCGACCCCGTGCACGTGGACGACGACACCGGGCTCGGCCTTCGCCGTCACCTCGAGCTCGTCGTACACGGCGAGAGCCATGCCGAGCGTGTCGAAGCCGGGGCCGAGGTTGGCGGTGGTGGCGGGGACGCGCACCGTGACGGTGCGCCCGACGAGGGTCACGCAGCTCCCCCGGCGAGCCCGAGCACACCGGCGATCTCGGCGGCGTCGACCGCCACGCTCGTGGGCTGCGCCTCCGAGCCGTCGGCGTTGCGGAGCGCCCACTGCGGGTCCTTGAGGCCGTGGCCGGTCACCGTCGCGACGACGGTGGCGCCCTGGGGAATCGCACCGGCCTCCGCGCGCTCCAGGAGTCCCGCGATGCTCGCGGCGGAGCCCGGCTCGACGAAGATGCCGACCTCGCTCGAGAGGATGCGGTGCGCCTCGAGGATCTTCTCGTCGGTGATGGCGCCGAAGTATCCGTCGGTCTCGTCGCGCGCGGTGAGCGCGAGCTCCCACGAGGCGGGGTTGCCGATGCGGATGGCGGTGGCGATCGTGTCGGGGTTCTTCACGATCTCGCCACGCACGATGGGCGCGGAGCCAGCGGCCTGGAAGCCGAACATGCGCGGGCGCTTCGTGGTGACGCCGCGCTCGGCCTCCTCCTTGTAGCCGCGCGCGTAGGCGGTGTAGTTGCCGGCGTTGCCGACGGGGATGAAGTGGAAGTCGGGCGCGTCGCCGAGAACCTCGACGACTTCGAAGGCCGCCGTCTTCTGGCCCTCGATGCGGTCGTTGTTAACCGAGTTGACGAGGTGCACCGGGTAGTTCGCGGCGAGGTCGCGCGCGAGGTCGAGACAGTCGTCGAAGTTGCCGCGGACCTGCAGGAGCTCCGCGCCGTGGGCGATCGCCTGGGCGAGCTTGCCCATCGCGATCTTGCCCTCGGGAACGAGCACCGCGGCCTTGATGCCCGCGTGGGTGGCGTACGCGGCGGCGGAGGCGGAGGTGTTGCCGGTCGACGCGCAGATGATGGCCTTCGCGCCGTGCTCGACCGCCTTCGACACGGCCATCGTCATGCCGCGGTCCTTGAAGGATCCGGTGGGGTTCATGCCCTCGAACTTGACCCACACGTTCGCTCCCGTGCGCGCGGAGAGCGCGGCGGCGGGGATGAGCGGGGTGCCGCCCTCGCCGAGGGTGATGATGGGGGTCGCGTCAGAGACGTCGAGACGGTCTGCGTACTCGTGAAGCACGCCGCGCCACTGGTGGGCCATGTTCCTACAATCCTTCGACTCGGAGCACGCTGTCCACGCGCTCGACGACTGAGCTGGCAGCGAGAGCCTCGACGGTCGCGGCGAGCGAGGACTCGGTCGCCTGATGCGTGCCGATCACCAGCGTAGCGCCGGTGCCGCCGTCTTCCTGACCGTCGGAGGCGGGCGCGTCGACGGTCTGCTGCACGGCCTCCACCGAGACCCCGTTGTCGCTGAAGATGGTGGCGACCTGCGCGAGCACACCGGGACGGTCGAGCACCTTGAGGGTGATCTGGTAGCGGGTGCACACCGAGCCGATCGGGAGGACCGGAAGGTCGGCGTGGGTCGATTCGGCGACACCGGGTCCGCCGACGACGTGGCGGCGCGCGGCCGAGACGAGGTCGCCGAGCACCGCGGACGCCGTCTGGATGCCGCCTGCACCCGCGCCGTAGAACATGAGGCTTCCCGCGGCCTCCGCCTGCACGAAGACGGCGTTGTTGGCGCCGTGGACGGCCGCAAGCGGGTGCGCGGAGGGCACGAGCGCGGGGTGCACGCGTGCGCTCACCCCTTCGACGCCCGTCTCGGGGTCGGTGACGCGCTCGCACACGGCGAGGAGCTTGATGACGTAGCCGGCGCGCTTCGCGGCGGCCATCTGCTCGCGCGTGATGCTCGTGATGCCCTCGCGGTGCACCGCATCGACGGGGATGGTGGTGTGGAAGGCGAGGCTCGCGAGGATGGCGGCCTTCTGCGCGGCGTCGTAGCTCTCGATGTCGGCGGTCGGGTCGGCCTCGGCGTAGCCCAGCTCGGTGGCGATCGCGAGCGCGTTCTCGAATGTGTCGCCCTCGCGGTCCATGCGGTCGAGGATGTAGTTCGTCGTGCCGTTGACGATGCCGAGGATCCGATTGACGCGGTCGCCCGCGAGGCTGTCGCGCAGCGGACGGATGATCGGGATCGCTCCGCCGACGGCTGCCTCGTAGTAGAGCTGCGCCCCCACCTGCTCGGCGATCGCGAAGAGCTCGGGGCCGTGGTTCGCCAGGAGCGCCTTGTTGGCGGTGATGACGTCGGCACCCGAGGAGAGCGCGAGGGTGATGTACTCGCGCGCCGGCTCGATGCCGCCCATGAGCTCGACGACGATGTCGGCGCCCAGGATGAGCGAGCGCGCATCCGTGGTCAGGAGCTCGCGGGGGATGTCGGCGCTGCGCGGGGCGTCGAGGTTGCGGACGGCGACGCCGACCACCTCCAGGCCTGCGCCGGCGCGGCTCGCGAGCTCGTCGCCGTGGGTGAGCAGCAGGTTCGTCACCTGTGCCCCCACGGAGCCGGCTCCGAGGATGGCGACGCGGATGTTGCGGTATTCGATCATGCGAGGCGTTCCGTGTTCGGGTTCGGGTTCGTGTTCGGGAGGTAGCTGCTGTCGCGACGCAGCAGGTCGTGTTCGTCTTCGCGACGGATGAGCACCCGGCTGTCGCCGTCGCGCACGGCGACGACGGCGGGGCGCCCGAGGTAGTTGTAGTTGCTGGAGAGCGACCAGCAGTACGCGCCCGTCGCGGGCACGGCGAGGAGGTCGCCCGGCTGCACGTCGCCCGGGAGGTACGCATCCCGCACGACGATGTCGCCCGATTCGCAGTGCTTGCCGGCGACGCGCACGAGCGCGGGGTCGGCATCCGAGGTGCGATTCGCGAGCCGCACGGTGTAGTCGGCTTCGTAGAGCGCGGGCCTCGCGTTGTCGCTCATGCCGCCGTCGACGCTCACGTAGCGGCGCACGGCGACCTCGTCGACGGTGACGTCCTTGATGGTGCCGACCTCGTAGAGCGTGATGCCAGCGGGGCCGATGATGGAGCGTCCGGGTTCGATCGCGATCGCGGGGACGGGCACGCCGAAGCGCGCCGTCTCCGCCTGGAGCGTGGCGGCGAAGTCGGCGGCGATCGTCTCGATGGGGGTGACCACGTCGGCATCCGTGTACGCGATCCCGAACCCTCCGCCGAGGTTCAGCTCGGGAACAGGGCCGTCGGCGAGCAGCTCAGCGTGCACGTCGACGAGTCGGCGGATCGCCTCGGCGAAACCCGAGGAGTCGAAGATCTGGGATCCGATGTGCGAGTGCAGCCCCAGGAACCGGAGCGACTCGTGGGATCGGATACGCGCCACCACGTCGGCGGTGTCGGCGAGCGGGATGCCGAACTTCTGATCCTCGCGGGCTGTTGCGAGGTACTCGTGGGTGGAGGCATGGACGCCCGAGTTGATGCGCAGCCGCACCGCCTGCACGCGGCCGTGTCGGGCAGCCGCCTCGGCGACGCGCTCGATCTCGATGACGCTGTCGAGCACGATCGCCCCCATGCCGATCTCGACGGCGCGGTCGATCTCGGCGAGGCTCTTGTTGTTGCCGTGGAAGCCGAGACGCGCGGGGTCGACCCCCGCGGCGAGCGCGACGGCGAGCTCGCCCCCGCTGCACACGTCGATGTTGAGGCCCGCCTCCGCCATCCAGCGCGCGACCTCGATCGACAGGAACGCCTTGCCGGCGTAGTACACGGTGGCGTGCGTGCCGAGCGGTGCGAGCGCGCCGGCGAACGCGTCGCGGATGCGGGCTGCGCGCGCACGGGCATCCGCCTCGTCGACGACATAGAGCGGCGTTCCGTAGGCGGCCTGCAGCGCTCGCGCGTCCACTCCTCCGACTCGGAGGACTCCGTCGGCGCGATCCGCGTTCGCGGGCCAGATCTCGCTCGAGAGCGCGTTCGCATCCTCCGGGTGGGTCAGCCACCCGGGAGCGAGGGGATTTGCAGTCACGTTCACCTCACGGTACGTCGGAACGGGGTGAGGCGAGCGAACCCGGATTGGTCCCTGAAGCCTCGCCGATTCTATCGGCTCGCGGATGCCGGACGGATCATGTGACGTCGCGCGCGCCACCGCGCCCGCGCCACAGCCGCACCAGGATCACGCAGAAGACCGAGACGGTCGCGACCGCGATGAGGAGCGCCACGACGAGACCGAAAACCGGAGTGTTCGCGTAGAAGAGCACGGGCGAGATGAGCGCGCCGATGACCGTGCCGATCGCGAGCGCGACGAGCTCGCGGCGCAGACGCCGCGGAGGGCGCTGCGCGGCGGCGAGGCCGAGCATCCCGAACAGGAAAGGCGGCAGCGACATGCCGAGTCCGATCGTGAGGATCGCCGGGATGAGCGACGCGAGCAGATCCCCGCCTTCGCCCGCCGAGACGACCCCGGCGATGGCGAGGCCCGCCGCGACGACGAGACACGCGACCGCGGACGCGAGGCCGAGTCGCCACGCGACCGCCCCCATCCGCGGAGGGCGCAGGCTGCTCTGGCTCACGCCGGACACACGCCCTTGGTGCGGAGCTCTGTGCCGCCGAGCGCGGCGCCCGAGCCGTCCAGCACGACGACGAGCTCGTCGCCGTCGACGCGCACATCCTCGAGCGTGAAGGCGGCGGGCAGCTGGTCGGCGATGCACACCGAGCGGGTCTGGGTGAGCGTGCGAGCGGCGTCGCCCCAGAACCGGTCGGAGGCGAGAGCCGCCGCGTCGAACGTCGCATCGCCGATGCGGATGCTCGTGGGGGTGAACGTGAGCACGCCATCGGATGCGCCGGGCGTCAGACCGAGACCGAGCGGCAGCGTCATGCCGAGCAGCGACACCTCGCCCTCGGCGACCAGCTCCGCATCGTCGAGAGACACCGAGCTGATCTGCACGCCGCTGAGGTAGTCGGTGATCGCCGAGAGGGCGTCCTCGGGAACGCGGTAGCTCACGTGCAGCTCTCCGACGGGGGCGCTCTGATCGAGCGGCACACCGCGGGCCTCGATGAGCAGCTCCCCGGTGAGCGGTCCGAGTTCGAGCGGATCGACGGTCACATCCACCTGATCGACGCGCCCTGTGAGCGCCTGGAGCGCGAGAGAGCCGCCTCCGAGCTCCACGCCGACGGGCGTCTCGGGGGGAACGTCGAGCGAGGTGCGCACCTGCTGTTCGATCGCCGATACGGCGATCCCACGACCCACCGTCTCGACGAGGGCGATCACCGCGGCGACGAGCACGATGAGGAAGACCGCGACGACCCACGGCCACACACGCCGCGAGCGCGGAGCCGGGCCGAGGGTGGGGTCGCGATCCGTCATCGTCACATCCTCTCGGGAGCCGAGACGCCGAGAAGCCGCAGTCCGTTGCGCAGCACCTGGCCGGTGGCGTCGTTGAGCACGAGCCGCGTGCCGTGGACGGCCTCTACCGGGTCATCTCCCTGCGGGATGACGCGCGTCGCGCCGTACCAGCGGTGGTACGAGCCGGCGAGATCCTCCAGGTAGCGAGCGACGCGGTGCGGCTCGCGGTACTCGGTGGCCTGCAGCACTACGCGGGGGAAGTCGGCGAGCGCGCCGAGCAGCTCGCTCTCGGTCTCATGCCCGAGAAGCGACGGGTCGAAGCTCGACGGGTCGATGCCCGCCGCTGCGGCGTTGCGGGCGACGGCGCGCGTGCGCGAGTGCGCGTACTGCACGTAGAAGACGGGGTTGTCGTTGGACTTCTTCGACAGCAGATCGAGGTCGATGTCGATGTTGGAGTCGATCGAGCTGCGCACGAGCGCGTAGCGCGCCGCATCCACGCCCACCGCCTCGACGAGGTCCTCCATCGTGACGACCGTGCCGGCGCGCTTGGACATGCGCATCGGCTCGCCGTCCTTGAGCAGGTTCACCATCTGGCCGATGAGGATCTCGAGGTTCACGTAGGGCGTGTCGCCGAAGGCCGCCGTCATGGCCATGAGGCGCTGCACGTAGCCGTGGTGGTCGGCGCCGAGCATGATGATGCAGCGGTCGAATCCGCGCTCGCGCTTGTCGAGGTAGTACGCCAGGTCGCCCGAGATGTAGGCGGGCTCGCCGTCCGACTTGATGACGACGCGATCCTTGTCATCGTCGAACGAGGTCGTGCGCAGCCAGGTGGCGCCGTCTGCCTCGTAGATGTGACCGAGCTCCCGCAGGCGCGCGACAGCGCGATCCACGGCTCCCGTCTCGTGCAGGGAGTTCTCGTGGAAGTACACGTCGAAGTCGACGCCGAACTCGTGGAGGCTCGCCTTGATCTCGCCGAACATGAGGTTGACGCCGACCTCGCGGAAGACCTCCTGCAGCTCCTCCCGCGGGAGGGTGGAGAGGTCGCCCGGGTAGTTCGCCTCCACGCGCGCCGCGATGTCGAGGATGTAGGCCCCGCCGTAGCCGTCCTCCGGGGCGGGCTCTCCGAGGTGCGCGGCGACGAGGCTGCGTGCGAAGCGGTCGATCTGCGCACCGTGGTCGTTGAAGTAGTACTCGCGCGTGACGAGCCCACCCTGCGCCTGCATGAGGCGTGCGAGGCTGTCGCCGACAGCCGCCCAGCGTGTGCCGCCGATGTGGATCGGGCCGGTGGGGTTCGCCGAGACGAACTCGAGGTTGATGCGCTCCCCCGCGTACAGGCTTCCGTCGCCGTATGCCTCGCCCGCTTCGAGGATGCGCTGAGCGAGCTGGCCGGCGGCAGCCGCATCGAGGGTGATGTTGAGGAAGCCGGGGCCGGCGACGTCGGCCGCGGCGATGCCGTCGACCGAGACGAGGGTCGCGGCGAGCGCGTCAGCGAACTCGCGCGGGGCGACGCCGAGGCGCTTGCCGAGCTTCATGGCGACATTGGATGCCCAGTCGCCGTGGTCGCGGTTGCGGGGGCGCTCGAGGGTGACCTCGTCGGCGGAGATGCTCTCGGGGTCCGCCCCTCGCTCGACCGCGGCCTGACGGACGTGGTCGAGCAGGACGGCGGAGAGTTCAGCGGGATTCACGAGCATCGATCCTACCGGGGCCTGTCGTGTGCCCGTCCGGTGCGCGGAGGGGTCACAATGGGTGCCATGGCGTCTCGTCCTCTCACCGTCGGACTCTCCGCATCCGCTCTCGCGCTCTCGGTCATGCTCGCGGGGTGCACTCCGCAGCCCGCCGATCCCGAGCCGACAACGACGGCGGCACCGGCGCCGACGGCGACCGAGACGGCGGCGCCCGAACCGGAGCAGACCGACGCCCCCACGACATCCACCCCGGTCACCGTGGCGTGCGAGAAGCTCGTGAGCCTGCAGGCCATGTACGACTTCAACCCCAACTTCAGCCTGCTGAGCTCCTGGACGCCCGAGGCGGGCAGCGCCGCGGAGCGCGCGCAGGCCGCCGAG
>JAEYUT010000203.1 GCA_023432305.1 Actinomycetes bacterium | reverse complement strand
GACCTACATCGAGCCCATCACCAATGAGCACCTCGAGGCGATCATCGCGAAGGAGCGACCGGATGCGGTGCTCCCGACGCTCGGCGGGCAGACCGCCCTCAACGCGGCGATCGCGCTCGACGAGGCGGGGATCCTCGACAAGTACGGCGTCGAGCTCATCGGCGCGAAGGTCGAGGCGATCAAGAAGGGCGAGGACCGCCAGCAGTTCAAGGAGCTCGTGATCGAAGCGGGTGCCGACGTCGCGAAGTCCTACATCGTCCACACGGTCGACGAGGCAATCACGGCCGCCGAGGACCTCGGCTACCCGCTCGTCGTGCGCCCCTCGTTCACGATGGGCGGCCTCGGATCGGGGTTCGCGCACGATCGCGAGGAGCTCGTGCGCATGGTGGGCGACGGCCTGCACCAGTCACCCACGACCGAGGTGCTCCTCGAGGAGTCGATCCTCGGCTGGAAGGAGTACGAGCTCGAGCTCATGCGGGACACGGCCGACAACACGGTCGTCGTCTGCTCGATCGAGAACGTCGACCCGGTCGGCGTGCACACGGGCGACTCGATCACGGTCGCGCCGGCGCTCACGCTCACCGACCGCGAGTACCAGCGCCTGCGCGACATCGGCATCGACATCATCCGTGCGGTGGGCGTCGACACGGGCGGCTGCAACATCCAGTTCGCGGTCGAGCCGAGCACCGGCCGCGTCATCGTCATCGAGATGAACCCGCGCGTCTCGCGCTCGTCGGCTCTCGCGTCGAAGGCGACCGGCTTCCCGATCGCGAAGATCGCCGCGAAGCTCGCGATCGGCTACCGCCTCGACGAGATCCCGAACGACATCACGAAGGTGACGCCGGCGTCGTTCGAGCCGACCCTCGACTACATCGTCGTCAAGGTGCCGCGCTTCGCCTTCGAGAAGTTCCCGTCCGCCGACGCGACCCTCACGACGACCATGAAGTCGGTGGGCGAGGCGATGGCGATCGGCCGCAACTACTCGACGGCGCTGCAGAAGGCGCTCCGCTCGCTCGAGAAGCGCGGATCGAGCTTCCACTGGGACACCCACCTCGCACCGAAGGGCGAGCTGCTCGAGATCGCCACGACCCCGACCGACGGCCGCATCGTGACCGTGCAGCAGGCGCTGCGCGCGGGCGCGACGATCGACGAGGTGTTCGAGGCGACGGGCATCGATCCCTGGTTCATCGACCAGATCGTGCTCATCAACGAGGTGGCCGACGAGATCGCGAGCCTGCGCCCGCTCGATGAGGCGCTCTTCCGTCTCGCGAAGGACCACGGCTTCTCGGATGCGCAGATCGCCCAGCTGCGCGGGCTCACGGAGGCCGAGGTGCGCAACCTCCGTTGGCAGCTCGGCGTGCGGCCCGTCTACAAGACGGTCGACACGTGCGCGGGGGAGTTCCCGGCGCTCACGCCGTACCACTACTCGAGCTACGACCTCGAGACTGAGGTCGCGCCGAGCGACAAGCGCAAGGTCGTCATCCTCGGCTCCGGCCCGAACCGCATCGGTCAGGGAGTCGAGTTCGACTACTCGTGCGTGCACGCGAGCTTCGCGCTGCACGACGCGGGGTTCGAGACGATCATGATCAACTGCAACCCCGAGACGGTGTCGACCGACTACGACACGAGCGACAGGCTCTACTTCGAACCGCTCACCCTCGAGGACGTGCTCGAGGTGATCCACGCCGAATCGCAGTCGGGTGAGCTCGTCGGCGTCATCGTGCAGCTCGGCGGCCAGACCGCCCTGGGCCTCGCGAAGGGCCTCGAGGCGGCCGGCGTGCCGATCCTCGGCACGAGCCCCTCCGCGATCGACCTCGCCGAGGAGCGCGGGCTCTTCTCGGGGATCCTCGACGCGGCGGGTCTCGTGGCCCCCCGCAACGGCACCGCGACCGATGCGCCGAGCGCCGTCGCCGTCGCGGAGGCCATCGGCTATCCGGTGCTCGTGCGACCGAGCTTCGTGCTGGGCGGCCGCGGTATGGAGATCGTGTACGACACCCCGAGCCTCGAGGACTACTTCGACCGCGTGCGCGATCAGGCCATCATCGGCCCCGGGTCGCCGCTGCTCGTCGACCGCTTCCTCGACGACGCGCTCGAGATCGACGTCGACGCCCTCTATGACGGTCAGCAGCTGTACGTGGGCGGCATCATGGAGCACATCGAGGAGGCCGGCGTCCACTCCGGCGACTCGGCATGCACCCTGCCTCCCGTGACTCTGGGTCGCGACGTGCTCGACCGCGTCGTCGAGGCGACGCGGCGTATCGCCGAGGGGATCGGCGTGAACGGACTGCTCAACGTGCAGTTCGCGATCGGCGCGGGGGTGCTCTACGTGCTCGAGGCGAACCCGCGCGCGAGCCGCACCGTGCCGTTCGTCTCGAAGGCGCTCGGCATCCCGCTCGCGAAGGCGGCATCGCTCATCATGACGGGCCGGACGATCGCGCACCTCGTCGAGGACGGCCTCCTGCCCCGTGACGACGGATCGCGTGTGCCGCTCGACGCGCCCGTCTCGGTCAAGGAGGCGGTGCTGCCGTTCAAGCGCTTCCGCACGCGCGACGGTCACGTCGTGGACTCGGTGCTCGGGCCGGAGATGCGCTCGACGGGCGAGGTCATGGGTATCGACGCGGACTTCCCCCGCGCGTTCGCGAAGAGCCAGGATGCCGCCTACGGCGGTCTGCCGGACTCCGGCACCGTCTTCGTCTCGGTGGCCGACCGCGACAAGCGCGCGGTCGTGCTGCCGGTCTTGCGCCTCCAGCAGCTGGGCTTCGACATCGTGGCCACCGAGGGCACCGCCGAGGTGCTCGCGCGTAACGGCATCCGCGCCACCACGGTGCGCAAGTTCTCGATGGGGCAGGGCGGGGTCGAGGGCACCGTCGTCGACCTCATCAACACGGGCGCCATCGACATCGTCATCAACACGCCGAGCGGACGGAG
>JAEYUT010000161.1 GCA_023432305.1 Actinomycetes bacterium | reverse complement strand
GTGCTCGCGGTGGAGCTGCGCACACTCATCGACCTCACGGCGCATCGCGAGGCGGTCGTCGACCACCTGCTTCCCCAGTTCATCGCGGCAGCCGGCGTGCACACGATCCACGCGTTCAACACAACCGTGGGATTCGACGTCGTCGAGCGCTACGGCGACCGCATCGACGCACGGGTCTTCCTGTCCACGTTCACCATCGACCGCCACCCGAGCGGCGAGCGGACGTCGGTGATGTTCCACCGGAGCCCCCGCTTCCTCGACAGCGTCGAATGTGTGATCGTCGACAGCGAGTACTTCGTCGATCTGCTCGCGCGCGAGCACGGGTACGAACGCGCGCGCTTCGCGATCCAGCGGCACATCATCCCGCTGATCGACCGGCATCCGCCCGCGCGCAAGGCGCACACCGCCGAGGACCCGCTCCGCGTGCTGTGGGCGGCGCGCTTCGACGTGCAGAAGAGACTCGACATCCTCGCGGCGATCGCGCGCCGTGTTCGTGAGGAGGGACTCCCCGTCGAACTGCACTTCTTCGGAGAGGAGGTCATGGGCGATCCCGAGCTGCCCGAGCTGCTGCGCGCGCTCACGGAGGCGGGGGCGGTGCGGCATCCGGCCTTCGCGCGCTTCGCGGATCTGCCGCTCGGGGACTACGGCGCGTTCCTGATGACGAGTGAATGGGAGGGGGTCCCGAATACGCTCGCGGAGGCCATGGCAGCGGGTTTTCCGATCGTGGCGCCTCTCGTGGGCGGGATCGGCGAGGTCCTCGACGACTCGAGCGGCTTCCCCATCGAGCGCTTCGACGATGTCGACGCGTATGTGGATGCGCTGCGTTCGATCATCGCCGACCCTGCGAATGCTGAGCGCCGCGGCGACGCCGCGCGCGCTCGGGCGGCTGAGGCGTTCTCCGTGGAGGCGTTCGACGCGCGCCTGCGCGCGGTCGAGGGGTACCTCCGGACGTCAGCCGACGAGAGCTGACACAAGCGCCGCGCCGAAGCCGTCTTCGTCGGGTGCGGGGACCACGTGCACGAGCGCGTCGGACGCGAGGAGAAGGCGCACGGTCTCCGCAGTCGTCGTGTCGTGGGTGATGACCGCGATGCCCGTGAGATGCTCGCGGTGCGGAGCATCGTCGGTGAGAGGGTGAATCGGGAAGCCGCTCGCCATCGAGAAGCCGGTGAGCGTCGCGGTGATGTCGGTGACGGAGCCGAGCTGCCGGGCATACCCGCGGAGGCAGTCCGCGAACTCGACCGACTCGATCGCGAACGTCACGCGGGGGGCGACCTGGACGATGAGCTGCGCGAGGAGGCGAGCGCGCAGGCGTCGATCGAGCTCACCGAAGCGCGCGGGGAGTCGCACGACGTCGACACCGTCGGTTGGCGCCTGGTGGTCGCGCGAGCGGAGCGCGAGCACGACGGTCCGGAGTCCGGCCGATTCGAGCGCACGTGCGCTCGCGATGGCGGTGAGTCCTGCGGACCCCGCGAAGGAATCGACAAGGAGGAGTGCTCCAGGGCGATCGCCGATGGCCTGCACCGCGCCGTCGAAGATCGCACCGTAGCCGTCGTCGTGCTGACGAACGACGTCGAGCTGCATCGCGAGTCCGGCGTCTCGGGAGATCGCCGGGTCGAGGGCGGTCGCCTCTGCGAGTGCCTCTGCGACACCGGGGGGCAGCGCCTTCCGGCGCAGGAACGCGCCGGTCGCCGTGCGGTAGAGGCGCCGCTTCGCTTCGGGGCTCATACCGCGCGAGAGTCGCCGTGCCAGTGGGCGCAGGGCGGCGTACAGGCGTCGCGGCAGAGACGGTGGATGCGAGATCCCCGCGGGCATCGCCGCACGCAGTCCATCGAGATCGATCGCGGGGAGCACGGATGCGTCGTGCCTGTTGTTGACACCTCCGGTCGCGCGAACCCGGTAGCTCAGCAGGGTGTCGGGAGCCACCGTGTGGCGGGCGCCGGCGATGGTGGAGTCGATGTTCCACAGCCAGTCCTCGGGCCCGAAGCCGAGATCGAGACGGAGAGGACGGAACGGCACTTCCGTCACTACACTGCGCGGCGCGACGCACGTCGACGGCCACAGATTGAACCGGAGGAGGTCGCGGTAGTCGACCTCGCCGTGGTTCTCGGCGGTCTCCCACAGCGACCGCCGAGCTCCGAAGCTGAAGACACGGTGGGGGTGGACGACGACGGGGCCGCTCGTTCGCCCGATCACCTCGAGCGCAGCGGTCACGAAATTCGGTGAGATAAGGTCGTCACCGTCGACGAAGGCGAGGTGCTGACCTTCCGCCGCCTCGGCACCAGCGTTGCGCGCGGCGCCGGGCTCTCCCAGGTCGGTCTCGATCACTCGGGCCGTTGTCGCGAATGCGTCGGCACCCCTGCGCGCTTCCTCCAGCGTGCGTGCGTCGGCGCGATCGCAGACGAGCACCAGCTCGGCCGTCCCGCCGCGGGAGACGACCTCCGCGACGGCCGCCTCGACTGACCGCAGTGTGGGGCGCAAGATGGTGCCCTCGGAGTGGGCGGTCACGATGACCGAGACGGTCACGGGTGCAGCGGTCGCGGTCACCGCCTCACCCTACCGGCGTCGGTCGCGGACGTGGGGAGCACCTCACGGGAGGATCGTCTCCGCGACGGTGCGCTCGAACGCCTTCCACGAGTGCTTCTCGGCCGCGAAGGCGTACCCGCGCTCGATGATCGCCCGGCGCTCGTCGCGCGACGAGATCAGACGCTCGATTGCGGCCAGATAGCCCTCGATGTCGTCGGGGCTGGAGGTGAGCAGGCCGGTCTCGCCATCGAGGATGATGTCCGGAACCCCGCCTACGCCGGAGGCGATGACGGGAAGCCCTTGCAGGAGGGATTGCACGAGAACCAGCGGCAGACCCTCCGACTGCGAGGTCAGGAGGAGAGCATGGTACTCGTGCGTCGGGAGCTGGAAGAGGCCACCGGAGTACGGGCCGCGGTAGACGACGCCCGCGTCGGCGAGGTCCTTGAGGAGGTTCTCCCCCTTCT
>JAEYUT010000107.1 GCA_023432305.1 Actinomycetes bacterium | reverse complement strand
ATCCTGACCCGAGACGGGAACGGTGAGGCCGTTCTTGTCGAGGATCGAGATGACACCCTGTGCGTTGGCGTCGTTGGCCGACCACACGGCGTCGACCGTGCCGCCGAGGGCAGTGAGAGCCTGCTCGAAGTTCTCGGCCGACTTCTCGGTGTCCCAGATGCCCGTGGGCTCCGCGGCGGGCTTGATGCCCGCTGCCTCCATGACCCGCACGGCACCGGTGCGGAACATCGCGGCGTTTCCATCGGCCGGGTCGCCGCCCATGTACACGACGACGGCCGTAGCCGGGTCCTTGCCGGCGGCGGTGAGTCCGTCGACGACGGACTGGCCCTCGAGCTCGCCGACCTTCTCGTTGTCGAACGAGACGTAGTAGTCGGCGCCCTCGATCGGACGGTCGTACGCGATGACGGGGATGCCCTCGGCCTGGGCCTTCTCGGTGACGGCGACGGCCGCGCCCTGGTGGTCGGTGAGGAGCATGACGCCGCAGCCCTTGCTGAGCTGCTGGTCGGCGATCGTGGCGTACTGGTTGGTGTCGCCCTGGGCGTTCTGGATGTCGGCTTCGAAGCCGGCGTCGGTGAGCGCCTTCTCGAGGGCTGGACGGTCGCCGTTCTCCCAGCGGTCGGAGGATTCGGTGTCGGGGAGGATGATGCAGGCGCGGGTCGACGCCTCGCCTCCGTCGGTGCTGCCACCGGTGGAGTCGGAGTTGGAACAGCCGGTCAGAACCAGTGCCGAGGCACCGGCGAGTGCAACGAGCGAAATCAGCGATGACTTCTTCACGTCACTCCCTTTCTCGTTGGTGAGGGGGAACTTCCTCGAAGTGCCGCCTTCGGCTTTGAACGGCGGCAGGGCCATCGTGCACTGAATTCAAGACTTGAAGATACAGTGCAGTCGAAGATTGTCGTAACGGTTCGATAACGCGCAGGAAACCCCTGGTCACATGGCAATGGTGATGAATCACCGCTCGCGTGGGTTCACTTCGAAATGTGAAGAGACCGCCTCAGCGGGCGCGCGGGCATCCAACGACGACGGGCCGCCACCTCCGAGAGGTGACGGCCCGTGTCAGGCTGCGGTCAGCGCGCGGCGCCCTGGAGGGTGCCCGTGGTCTGGCCTGCCGGGTCCATGATCACGCACGACACGAGACGGTCGTTGTTCTGGGTCCAGCTGCCTTCGGTCGGCATGTAGTACGAGAAGTACAGCTCGGACGAGTCGTAGTCGAGACCGACGAACTCGCCGAACGCGGTGTAGCAGTGCTCGTCGGCCTGCTCCTCAATCGAGGCATCTCCGGGGAACTCCGAGCCGCTGAGGCGCAGCTCGCTGTAGATCTCCGAGTCGTGCGGCTCCGCGCACGGAACGATCGGGACCTGCGAGACCTCGCTGCCCGACGACGAGTCGTTCAGACAGTCGCCGACGCGCATGAGGAACACGTCGCTCGCGTCGTTGCCCTCGACGACCTGACCGGTCTCATCGCGCGTGGCGTCGCCGCCGCCGGTGAGGGACTGCAGGATGCTGCAGCCGGCGAGGAGGGACGCGATCACGCCAGCGGACGCGACAGCAAGCAGCATTCGGGGTGTGGTGGGGGACACGTGGTGGTGCCTTTCTAGATGTGGTGGATGTGGTGGAGCGTCCGATCGTGCAGAAGGCCGTTCGTCGCGATCACACCCGGCGTGCGGACGTCATCGCCTCCGTCGGTCCCGGTGATGCGACCTCCGGCCTCGCGGATCACCGGCACGAGTGCGGCGATGTCCCATGGCTTCAGATCGAACTCACCCACGATATCGATGGCCCCTTCCGCGAGGAGCATGTACGACCACAGGTCGCCGAAGGCCCGCGTGCGCCCCACGGCGCGGCTGAGCGACACGAGGTCGTCGAGGTGACCGTATCGATCCCACATCTGCAGGTTGTTGTAGCTCAGCGTCGCGTCGGAGAGCTTCGAGATGGCGCTCACGTGCAGCGGCCGAGGTTGCGAGCCGTCCTGCTGCGTCCAGGCCCCGAGACCTGTCGCGCCCCACCAGCGACGGCCGAGTGCGGGAGCGCTCACCACACCCACCTGCGGCACGCCGTCGATCGCGAGTGCGATGAGCGCACCCCAGATGGGCACCCCGCGCGCGAAGTTGCTCGTGCCGTCGATGGGGTCGATGATCCACCGGCGGTGGGGGACGGCGTCGTCAGTGCCGCCGCCGAACTCCTCCCCGAGGATCGCGTCGTCCGGCCGCGCGCGCGACAGGTGGTCGCGGAGCACCTGCTCCACGCGGGTGTCCGCGTCAGTCACGATCGACTTGTCGGCCTTGACCTGGATCCCCAGATCCTGCGACTCGTAGCGGTCGAGGGCGATCAGGTCGGCTTCTGCGGCGAGCGTCAGAGCGAGGGCGAGGTCGTCGGCGAGAGTGGGTTCGAACACCCTTGAAGCCTACCGACCGGTATCGGGCCCCAAGGTGGCGAGCAGACGCTGCAGGGAGTCGACGCGGGCCGCATCGAGCCGCCCCTCGGCGACCGCCTCGTTGAGGCTGCAGTCGGGTGCATCCGCGAGATGGGTGCATCCGCGCGGGCAGGCCTCCGCGACGGCGGCGAGATCCGAGAATCCGCGCAGGATGTTCGCCGGGTCGACATGCCCCAGACCGAACGAGCGCACACCGGGGGTGTCGATGATCCACCCGCCGGAGGGCACCCGCACCGAGACCGTCGACGAGGAGGTGTGGCGTCCGCGTCCCGTCACGGCGTTGACGACCCCCACCGCTCGGTCCAGGCCCGGCACGAGCGCGTTCACGAGGGTCGACTTGCCGACGCCCGAATGCCCGACGGCGACGGTGGTGTGACCGTCGAGCATAGGCGCGAGCTCCTCGATCGGCCACGCTCCCTGGGCGCTGCGGACCACCGGGATGTCGAGGCCGGCGAAGTTCACGAGGAAAGGACCCGGATCGGCGAGGTCGGTCTTCGTGATCACCATGATCGGCTGGATGCCGGCGTCGTACGCCGCCACGAGGTAGCGGTCCACGAGGCGCGGCCGCGGCTCGGGGTCAGCGGCCGCCACGACGATGAGCAGCTGGTCGGCGTTCGCCACGATGACGCGCTCCACCGCGTCCGTGTCGTCGGCGCTGCGGCGCAGGAGCGTCGTGCGGGGCTGGATGCGCACGATGCGCGCGAGGCTGCCGTCGGCTCCCGACACGTCGCCCACGAGGTCGACGCGGTCTCCGGTCACGATCGCCTGATCGCGCAGCTCGCGAGCGCGCGTCGCGGTGACGGTGTGCTCGGTGGGCAGATCCTGGTCGACGAGCACCGTGTAGCGCCCGCGGTCCACGGACAGAACGCGCGCGGTCACCGCGTCATCGTGGGTGGGGCGGATC
>JAEYUT010000095.1 GCA_023432305.1 Actinomycetes bacterium | reverse complement strand
GGGCAAGCTCGACCCGGGCGAGACACTCCCCGAAACCGCGGTGCGCGAGATCGCTGAGGAGACCGGGCTCATCATCGCGCTCGGCGTGCCGCTCGGCGTCGTCGAGTACGTGCTGCCGAGCGGACGCGACAAGGCCGTGTACTACTGGGCAGGCGAGGTCACCGATGAGGCGCGGGCGAACTCGACGTTCATCTCGAACGACGAGATCGCGGAGCTCCGCTGGGTGACAGTTAAGAAGGCGCGGAAAGTGCTCACCTACGCGCACGACCTCGACATCGTGGAGCGCTTCGCGGAGCTCTACGAGCTGGGCCGCGCACGCACCTACGCGATCATCGCCCTGCGCCATGGCAAGGCGCTCGCGCGCGACCAGTGGGATGGCCCTGACGCCACGCGACCACTGCTGCCCAAGGGCGAGATCCAGTCGGTGAGCGTCGCACCCGCCGTCGCCGCCTACCGCCCGAAGCGCCTCATCAGCTCCACCGCGGTGCGGTGCGTGGCCACCATCGCCCCGACCGCCCGGGTGACCGGTCTCGACGTCACGCAGCGCGACGTCATCAGCCAGGACGCCTACCGCGCAGGCGGCGCGGAGGTGCGCGCGTTCGTCGGCGACGTGCTCGCCACCCGCGAGACCACGGTGCTGTGCAGCCACGGACCGGTGCTGCCGCAGATCATCGCATCCGTCGCCGAGCACGCAGGCTACTCCGGCAACGGCGAGCTGCACCGCGCGGCGGCGCTCTCGACGGGCGAATACGCGGTGCTGCACATCCCGCGAGACGACCCCGCATCCGGGATCGTCGCCATCGAGGTGCACGGCCCCGCCACCTGACCCCGAGGTGTCAGTTGGTGCCGCTATGGCCCCGCCGAAAGCGGCAACGCCTGACACCTCACTGGGCGTTCACCTTCTGTTCACCAACACCCTGCACTGTGGTCACCATCACTTCGTAGCGTCAGCGTCGAGGCCGCCAAGAGCCTCACCTGACCGAATTCCCGAAGGGAACACAGTGAAGAACATGCGTATGGGTGGCGCCGCCGCCATCGCACTCGTGGGCGCGCTCGCGCTCAGCTCGTGCACCGCCGCCAACGAGGCGGGCACAGGAGCGAACACCGACTCGGCGCTCACCGGAACGCTCGTCGGCTCGGGCGCCTCCAGCCAGGGCAGCGCTCAGGAGGCCTGGATCGCCGCGTTCCAGACCGCCCACCCCGACGTGACCGTCGAATACGACCCCGCCGGATCCGGCAGCGGCCGCGACACGTTCCTCGCGGGCGGCGCGGCCTTCGCAGGCTCCGACCGCGCGTTCAAGGTCGACGAGATCGAGCCGGGCGAGTTCGGCGCATGCGTTCCCGGATCCGGAATCGTCGAGATCCCCGCCTACATCTCGCCCATCGCGATCATCTTCAACCTGGACGGCATCGAGACCCTCAACCTCGACGCCGCGACCATCGCCAAGATCTTCCTCGGCGAGATCACCGTCTGGAACGACCCCGCGATCGCCTCCCAGAACGACGGCGTGGAGCTTCCCGCGACCCCCATCACGCCTGTTCACCGCGCCGACGACTCCGGCACGACCGAGAACTTCACCGAGTACCTGATCGCCGCCTCCGGCGGGGTGTGGAGCTTCGAAGCGGACGGCGTCTGGCCCCTCCAGGGCGGAGAGGCGGCCTCGCAGACCTCCGGCATGATCGACACCGTCTCCGGTGGCGTCGGAACGATCGGCTACGCCGACGCCTCCCGCGCCGGCGACCTCGGCACCGTCGCGGTCAAGGTGGGCGAGGAGTACGTTCCCTACTCGGCCCAGGCGGCCGCCGCCATCGTCGACGCCTCCCCCCTCGAAGAGGGCCGCAGCGACACCGACCTCGCGATCGAACTCGACCGCGGCACCGACGCATCCGGCGTCTACCCCGTCGTGCTCGTGAGCTACCTCATCGGCTGCGCCGAGTACGCGGACGCCGCCCAGGGCGAGCTCGCGAAGGCGTACTTCTCCTACGTCATCTCGAGCGAAGGCCAGGCAGTCGCCGCCGAATCGGCCGGCTCCGCCCCCATCTCCGGTCAGCTCTACCAGAAGGCCTCCGCGGCTGTGAAGGCGATGCGCTGAGCCGGTGACACATCCCGGCACCGGGTCTTCGGATCCGGTGCCGGGTTTCCGCACGACAGCACCACCCCCCGATCCATCCACCGAGACGAGAGACGAGACAGGCGCCCATGACGTCCACCGCCAGCGCACCGCGGACCGCCGTCCGCGCCTACCAGCGCCCGGGCGACCGCATCTTCTCCGGGACGACGCTCGCCGCCGGCTCCCTCATCCTCGCGACGCTCGCCGCCGTCACCGGATTCCTCCTGCTGCAGGGAGCGCCCGGCATCGCCGTGGATCCCGCGGATGCGTCGATCCTGCGCGGACGGAACATCTGGGCGTACGCGTGGCCTCTCATCTTCGGCACCCTGTGGGCAGCGACCCTCGCGCTCGTGATGGCCGTGCCGCTGTCGATCGGGATCGCGCTGTTCATCTCGCACTACGCACCGCGCCGGCTGGCGTCGTTCCTGGGGTACGTGATCGACCTGCTCGCCGCGGTGCCGTCGGTCGTGTTCGGCCTGTGGGGCGGCAGCGTGCTCGCCGGCAGCGTGCAGCCCATCTACACGTGGCTGTGGGAGAACCTCAGCTGGATTCCGCTGTTCGCGGGCCCGCCGTCGGGAACCGGCCGCACCATCCTCACCGCCTCCATCGTGCTCGCCGTCATGGTGATCCCGATCATCACCGCGATCTGCCGCGAAGTGTTCCTCCAGACGCCCGTGCTGCATGAGGAGGCGGCGCTCGCGCTCGGCGCGACCCGCTGGGAGATGATCACGATGGCCGTGCTGCCGTTCGCGCGCGGCGGCATCGTGTCGGCCGCGATGCTGGGGCTCGGGCGTGCGCTCGGCGAGACGATGGCGGTCGCCATGGTGCTCTCCGCATCCGGGGTGATCAGCTTCAACCTCATCAGCTCGACCAACCCGTCCACGATCGCCGCCAACATCGCGCTCAGCTTCCCGGAGGCGTACGGCGTCAACGTCAACGTGCTCATCGCGACCGGCCTCATGCTGTTCGCCATCACCCTCGTCGTCAACACGTTCGCCCGGTTCATCGTGAACCGCCGCAAGGACTTCTCGGGAGCCAACTGATGAGCACGACGACGAGCCCCCGCCGCGTGGCGAACGCGTACGCCTCCGGGCGCCTGCACCGCGCAACCCCATGGAGCATCCTGTCGGCCTGCCTCGGGGTGAGCGCCGGATTCTTCCTGTTCCTGTGGCTGAGCGAAGACGCCGTCGGCGAGTTCAACATCGTGGGAACCGTGTTCGTGGCCGTGCTGCTCTACACGGTCGCGATCTACATCGCCTCACGCCTCGTGGAGGGCGCGCGGCGAGCGATCGACCGCCTGGTGACGGCGCTCGTGTCGCTCGCCTTCACGATCGCCCTGCTTCCGCTCATCTCGCTCCTGTTCACCGTGATCACGCGGGGGGCGAACCGCTTCGATCTGCAGTTCTTCACCTGGTCGATGCGCAACGTCGTCGGCGAAGGCGGCGGCGGTCTTCACGCCATCCAGGGCACCCTCCTCATCACGGGCGCCGCCACCCTCATCTCGGTGCCGATCGGGCTCCTCACCGCGATCTACCTCGTCGAATACGGACGCGGACCGCTCGCGCGCGCTATCACCTTCTTCGTGGATGTGATGACCGGCATCCCCTCGATCGTCGCCGGTCTGTTCGCCTACGCTCTGTTCGCGCTCATCCTCGGACCCGGAACCCGCATGGGGATCGTGGGCGCGGTTGCGCTGTCGGTGCTCATGATCCCGGTGGTGGTTCGCTCGAGCGAGGAGATGCTGCGGCTCGTGCCGAACGAGCTGCGCGAGGCGTCGCTCGCGCTCGGGGTGCCGAAGTGGCTCACGGTCGTGAAGGTCGTGCTGCCCACCTCGATCGCCGGCATCACGACCGGCATCATGCTCGCGATCTCGCGCGTCATCGGCGAGACGGCTCCGCTGCTCGTCACCGCCGGCTTCACCGCCAACATGAACGCCGACCTGTTCGACGGCCGCATGCAGTCGCTGCCGGTGTTCGTCTACAACTCGTATGTGAGCCAGGGCACCGACCCCACCTCATCCCTCGACCGCGCCTGGGCGGGCGCGCTCACCCTGATCCTCATCGTCATGCTGCTCAACCTGGTCGCTCGACTCGTCGCGAAGATCTTCGCGCCGAAGACCGGCCGCTGAAGGGAACCCGATGTCCAAGCGCATCGAAGTCAACGACCTCAACGTCTACTACGGCAGCTTCCTCGCCGTCGAAGGGGTCTCTCTCACCATCGAGCCGCGCACCGTGACGGCATTCATCGGCCCATCCGGATGCGGCAAGTCCACGTTCCTGCGCACCCTCAACCGCATGCATGAGGTGATCCCCGGCGCGCGCGTCGACGGCGAAGTGCTCATCGACGGCAACGACATCTACAGCCCCGGTGTGGACCCGGTGCTCGTGCGACGCCAGGTGGGCATGGTGTTCCAGCGCCCGAACCCGTTCCCCACGATGTCGATCCGCGAGAACGTACTCGCCGGCGTGCGTCTCAACAACCGCCGCATCGCGAAGTCGGATGCGGATGCGCTCGTCGAGCAGTCGCTGCGCGGCGCGAACCTGTGGAACGAGGTGAAGGATCGCCTCGACAGGCCCGGTTCGAGCCTCTCGGGCGGTCAGCAGCAGCGTCTGTGCATCGCCCGCACGATCGCGGTGAGCCCGGAGATCATCCTCATGGACGAGCCGTGCTCGGCACTCGACCCCATCTCGACGCTCGCGATCGAGGACCTCATCGAGGAGCTGAAGCAGGAGTACACGATCGTCATCGTGACCCACAACATGCAGCAGGCATCGCGCGTCTCGGACAAGACGGCGTTCTTCAACATCGAGGGCACCGGGAAGCCCGGCAAGCTCATCGAGTTCGACGACACGACCAAGATCTTCTCGATGCCGTCCGTGAAGGCCACCGAAGACTACGTCTCCGGCAAGTTCGGCTGATCCCGCGCTGACCCGCGCTGACCCGCGCTGCGGTTATGCAGGATCCCGGATCTGTTGTGCAGGAACCCTGGTCTGTAGTGCAGGATCCCGGATCTGTTGTGCAGGATCCCACGCAGTCCCGGACCGTTCCAGCAACCTCCAGGGGTTGACCTGGACCAGGATGCGGCTGAGGTTCCTGCATAACCGATAGTGGCTCCTGCATAACCGTTCGGGGTTCCTGCAGAACAGATGGGGTTCATGCAGGACGGGCGAGGTGGCAGGGCCAGAGAGACCGAGCCGCAGAAACGCCTCTCGGCGGAAGGCCGCTCGAAGCGGCGAAAATTGGAGCCCGGGGTTACTGCGGCCCGGCCGGACAATCCTACGTGACCCACGCCCGCCCCGTGGCGCACCCAGGCCCTTGCCAGGGCCCCCTGCGGGAAGGCTCAGTGGTGCGGCGGTCCCGCCTCAGTCGAGGGCGTCCTCGCGCGACAGGCGCGCGGATGCGGCGAGCTCGTCGCCCATCGTCGCCAGTCGTGCGGCGCGCGTCGTGAGCAGCGCGGAGCGTGTGTCGGAGGCCGCATCCTGGTCATCCGCAAGGCTCGCAGCCCCTGCCGACTCGATGCGGCAGAACGCCGCCGCGCGCTCGAGAGCGTGCGCGAAGTTGCCCTGGAACACCCCGCGCAGGATGCGGTCGGCGAGCTCCACGACCTCCGCAGGCCCCGCGGGGGTGGGAGCGCCCGCGATCACCGGGTCGATCGTGGTGAGCACGTCACTGCCGCGCCGGAACGCCAGCGCCGCCAGCTCCGGGTCGCTGAGGATCATCGCGCGCAGAAGGTAGATGCGCCACAGCGCGCCGGGGAGCGTCAGCGGGCCTGCCATCGCCCACAGCTCGGCGAGCGTGTCGATGCCGTGCTCGTCGGTGAAATGCACGAGACGCTTCACGACATCCGGATCGGCGCTCTCCCGCACGCGCCGCACGAGGG
>JAEYUT010000077.1 GCA_023432305.1 Actinomycetes bacterium | reverse complement strand
GGGATGCACCGCAGCTCGGCGGCGTCAGCATCCCCCGCGGCGATGGCTCGCGTGTCATCCGCCTGCGCCGTGGTGCATCGATCTCCGACCTCGCGGACAAGCTCGAGACGCTGACCGGCTTCTCGGTTCAGCCCGGTTCGCTCGTCACGGCCCTGTTCCACCTGGGCGAGATGGCGACCGCGACCGAGTCGCTCGATGAGGCGACGTTCGAGATCCTCGGTGAGGAGCTCGGCTACAAGATCCAGATCGTGAGCCCTGAGGACGAGGACAAGGAGCTTCTCGAAGGCTTCGGTCTCGACCTGGAGCAGGAGCTCGAGGATGAGTCGGACGAGGACCTCGAGATCCGTCCGCCGGTCGTCACCGTCATGGGTCACGTCGACCACGGAAAGACGCGCCTGCTCGACGCGATCCGCAAGGCCAACGTCGGCGCAGGCGAGGCGGGTGGCATCACCCAGCACATCGGCGCCTACCAGGTGTGGACCGAGCACGAGGGCCACGAGCGCGCCATCACCTTCATCGACACCCCGGGTCACGAGGCGTTCACCGCCATGCGCGCCCGTGGTGCGCAGGTGACCGACCTCGCGATCCTCGTGGTCGCGGCAGACGACGGCATCATGCCGCAGACGGTGGAGGCGCTCAACCACGCCCAGGCCGCCGGCGTGCCGATCGTGGTCGCGGTCAACAAGATCGACAAGGAGGGCGCGAACCCCGCCAAGGTGCGTCAGCAGCTCACCGAGTTCGGTCTGGTCGCCGAGGAGTACGGCGGCGACACGATGTTCATCGACGTCTCGGCGCTCAACAACATCGGCATCACCGACCTGCTCGACGCCGTGCTGCTCACGGCCGACGCCGGCCTCGACCTGCGCGCGAACCCCAACAAGGCCGCACGCGGTGTCGCGATCGAAGCGAAGCTCGACAAGGGCCGCGGTGCTGTGGCGACGGTGCTGATCCAGTCCGGAACGCTGCGCGTCGGCGACGCGATCGTCGCGGGAACCGCGTACGGACGCGTGCGTGCCATGCACGACGAGAACGGCGAGGCTGTCCTCGAGGCCGCCCCGTCGCGTCCCGTGCAGGTGCAGGGCCTGTCGACCGTGCCCCGCGCCGGCGACACGTTCCTCGTCACCGAGGAGGACCGCACCGCCCGTCAGATCGCGGAGAAGCGCGAAGCCGTCGAGCGCAACGCGCAGCTCGCGAAGGCCCGCAAGCGCATCTCGCTCGAGGACTTCACCCGCGCTCTCGAAGAGGGCAAGGTCGAGTCGCTCAACCTCATCATCAAGGGTGATGTCTCGGGTGCCGTCGAGGCCCTCGAGGAATCGCTCCTCAAGATCGAGGTCGACGACAGCGTCCAGCTGCGCATCCTGCACCGCGGTGTGGGCGCCATCACCGAGTCGGACATCGACCTGGCGACGATCGACAACGCGATCGTCATCGGCTTCAACGTCCGCCCCGATGTGAAGGCCCGCGAGCGTGCGGCGCGCGAAGGCATCGACGTGCGCTTCTACAGCGTCATCTACAACGCCCTCGACGACATCGAGGCCTCGCTCAAGGGCATGCTCAAGCCCGAGTACGAGGAGAAGCAGTCGGGTGTCGCCGAGATCCGCGAGGTCTTCCGCTCCTCCAAGTTCGGCAACATCGCCGGTGTCGTGGTGCGCAGCGGAACGATCACCCGCAACGCGAAGGCGCGCGTCATCCGCGACGGCGTCGTGGTGGGCGACAACCTCGCGATCGAGTCGCTGCGTCGCTTCAAGGACGACGTCACCGAGGTCAAGACGGACTTCGAAGCCGGTATCGGCCTCGGCAAGTTCAACGACATCCAGGTCGGCGACGAGATCGAGACGATCGAGATGGTCGAGAAGCCGCGCGGCTGAGTCCGCGTGCACCGGGCCCGGATCGCGTGACACGCGTCCGGGCCCGGTCCGATATCCGGCTCTCGCCGGTGAAAGGAGGCGGTGATGGGTGAGAACCCGCGCGCCGCGAAGCTGGCCGACCGCATCCGCGAGATCATCGCGAAGCGTCTCGAGCGGGGTCTGCGCGACCCTCGTCTCGGTTTCGTGACGATCACGGACGTGCGTGTCACAGGCGATCTGCAGCACGCGAGCGTGTTCTACACGGTCTATGGCACCGATGAGGAGCGCGCCGATTCGGCGAAGGCGCTCAAGGCGGCCACCGGGATGCTCCGCACGGAGCTCGGCCGCAACCTCAACACGCGTCTGACGCCGTCGCTTGAGTTCATCGCGGATGCCGTGCCCGAGAATGCGATGCAGATCTCCGCGCTTCTGCGCGAGGCTGCCGAGCGCGACCAGGAGGCGCAGCGTCTCGCGCAGACCGCGCAGTACGCGGGCGATGCCGACCCGTATGTGAAGCCGCGCGAGCTCGACGACGACGAGTTCGACGACGACGACGAGGACTGAGCTCCTCGCCGAGCGCAGCCACTCGATCGACGCGCCCGCCGTCCGGGAATCTCCGGAGGTGCGGGCGCGTTGTCGTTCCTCGTGCAGCTGTCTGTCCTCGACCTCATCCCCGTCACCTCCCGACAGACGTCAGCGGATGCGGTCGCCGCGTCGCTCGCGCTCGTCGCCCGTGCCGAGGAGCTGGGGGCGACGCGCTACTGGTTCGCCGAGCACCACAACATGCCCTCGGTGGCGTCGACCACACCGCCTGTTCTCATCGCGGCCGCAGCCTCGCGCACGTCGCGCATGCGGCTCGGCTCGGGTGGTGTGATGCTGCCGAACCATGCTCCGTTCGTGGTCGCGGAGCAGTTCGCGGCGCTCGAGGCGATCGCGCCGGGGCGGATCGATCTCGGGGTGGGCCGCGCGCCCGGTTCCGACGGCGTGATCACGGCGCTCCTGCGTTCGAGCGGGCCCACGAGCGAGGTGGATCGCTTCCCGGATCACCTCGACGACATCCGCGCCCTCATGGGCGGCGTCGCGCGTCTGTCGCTGCGCGGTCCGAGCGGCCCGCAGGAGTACGAGGTGCGTGCCACGCCGGCGGCGGGCGGCGCACCCGAGCTGTGGGTGCTGGGGTCGTCCGACTACTCGGCGCACCTGGCGGCCGCGCAGGGCCTGCCGTATGTGTTCGCCCACCACTTCTCGGGCGAGGGCACCGAACGCGCGCTCGACATCTACCGCCGCGAGTTCCGCCCCTCGGAGGTGCTCGACGCGCCCCGCACCTTCCTGACGGTGAACGCGGTCGCCGCTTCGACGGCTGAGGAGGCCCTCGAGCTCGCACAGCCGTCCCTGCAGAACATGGCGCGACTGCGCACAGGCAGGCCGCTGCGCGCCCTCGACACTGTCGAGACGGCCGTGGCCGCGCTGCCCGAGCTCGATACGGCGTCGCGCCACGCGATCGACACGATGCTCGAGCGCTGGATCGTGGACGCGCCGCACGCCGCAGCTGCCCGCATCCGCGAGCTGGCTGCGCGTTTCGGCGTCGACGAGGTCATGGTGTCGCCGAGCGCGGGGATGCGCGAATCGGACCCCGTCGACCGCTTGCCGGCGCGCGAGCACACCCTGGAGCTGCTGGCCGAGCACCTGAATGGGTGACGACTTCTGTGAGTCAGTCTCCGGGGAGCGCGTAGCTGTCGCCGACCGCGACCACGAGGCGGTCGGCGAGCAGCCCGGTGAGCGCCCGGGTGCGCTGAACCTCGTCGGGCCAGAGCTCGTCGATGCGCGTGGCGGGGACGGGCAGCTCGCTCGCGCGCAGTTCGCGCATGATCCGCCCGCGCACCTCGCGGTCCGACCCCGCGTAGGGCTTCTGCTTGGGCGCTGAGGGGCCGACATACGCCGGATATCCCGCCGCGCGCCACTCACAGAGATCGGCGATGGGACATTCCTCGCAGCGCGGGCTGCGAGCGGTGCACACGACCTGACCGAGCTCCATCGCCCCGGCGTTCGCGAGACGAGCTGTCGCCGGGTCCTCGGGCAGGAGCGACTCCATGAGCGCGAGCTCCTCCCGAACGCGCGCGGGGCCCGGTTCTCCGACGCCGCGCACCGCGCGGGCGAGCACGCGTCGCACGTTGATGTCGACCACGGGCGTGCGCACCCCGTAGGCGAACGCTGCCACAGCGCGAGCCGTGTAGGGCCCCACGCCGGGGAGCGCGAGAAGCGCATCGACATCCGCCGGCACCTCGCCGCCGTGCTGCTCGGTGATCGCGGTGGCGGCGGCGTGCAGGTTGAGCGCGCGACGCGGATACCCGAGCCGATCCCACGCGCGCACCGCCTCGCCGGGCGGAACGGCGGCGAGATCGGCGGGCGTCGGCCAGCGGGCGAGCCATTCCTCGAGTCGGGGGATCACGCGCGCGACGGGCGTCTGCTGCAGCATGAACTCCGACACGAGCACGCCCCAGGCGGGGAAACCGGGCGCGCGCCAGGGGAGGTGGCGGTGCCCCGCGGCGAACCAGTCAGCGATGCGCCTGCCGAGATCCGTCACCCCACCACGCTACGGCGTTCAGGCCTACCCTGGGTTCATGACGGATGACCTCGCGCGCCTCGCCTCGGAGCTCGTCGACGAGTTCCGGCACAACTATCCGCACGGGCGCATGACCTTCGGGGTCGATGCGCTCCCGGGCGACGACGTCATGCCGCTCGTGGAGGCGATCGCCGAGGAGTTCGAGGCGAGAGGGCTCGCGGTGTCGCGCATCGGCATCCCGGATGAGCGATCTGCGGATGCGTTCCTCGCGCTCATCCTGCCGACGTTCCGCACTGACCCCGATCTGCCCGCGGACGCCGTGCTCGTCGCGCATGGAACGGGACTGCACGCGCCGGGGATCGACGATGTGTGGAGTGTCTCGGTATGGGCAACCTCGTCGACCGAGCCGGATCCCGATGACCCCCGGCTGCGCAGCTACCTGCGCGAGGTCGATCCGCCGAGGAGATCCGATGTGATCGTCGACGTCGCCATCCCCGCGCACCCCGTGCGGCGCTTCTCCGACTGGTGCGTGGTGCCGCGCCGCCGCTGAGCCGCGGGCTGCGTGATCAGACGGGGATGCGCAGCATGACCTCGGCGGGGGAGAGGAACTCGCGTGTGCCCTCCACCTCGTGCACGAGAGCGACGATGCCTGCGTTGATCGGCGCCTCGAGCCCCGCGTCGGCGGCTGCCGCCACGACAGCGCCGTTGAGGAAGTCGATCTCGGTGAGCTGACCCCGGCGCATGCTCTGCAGGGTCGAGCCGGGGTTGGGCACCGTGCCGAGCCGTTTCGCCAGCACCCGCGGGAAGAACTCGCCGAGGGCCAGCGGGAGGCGCCCCACGAGCCCGAGCACCGCACCCGAGACGCCGTTGACGCGCTCGAAGCGCACGCCGATGCTCTGGGCGATGCGCACCGTCTCGCGCATGCTCGCCGTCATGATCCGTCGAAGCCCGCGATGCGCGATGACCTCCTGCACGGAGAGTCCCGTGATGGCGGGCAGGGCGTTCACGTGGTTGATGAGGAGCTTCGTCCACTGGGCCCCCGTGATGTCGTCGATGCGCTCGATGGGGAAGGCGTCGCCGAGGATGTCGGCGATGCGCTCGAACAGCTCCCGGTTGCATCCGGGTCCCGCTCCGAGCAGGGTCGGGAGCGCCGCAGTGACGGTGACGCGTCCGGGTTCGAGGTGCGAGGCGGCGAAGAGGGCGAGACCGCCGAGGAGCGGCGACGACGGCAGCTCCTCGTGGGCGACGCGCAGGCCGCCGAGCCCGTTCTGCACGGTGACCACCGGCACACCGTCGAGGCGCACGGCGTTCGCCGCGAGGGCGGTGGCGGCATCGTGCACCTTCGTCGCGATGATCGCGAGGTCGGGACGCTCTGTGAGGAGCGGGTTGGCCTTCAGCCGTACGACGTGGTCGCC
>JAEYUT010000025.1 GCA_023432305.1 Actinomycetes bacterium | reverse complement strand
CGCTGTGGGAGCGCGTGGCGCCGATCGTCGACGGCTGGGCTGTGAAGCAGGGCGTCGGCTTCGTCGTCGCACCGGATGATGCGCAGGTCGTCGTCGGGCGAGACTATGCCACGCGGTTCGGCGTGGGTCGCCTTCGTCTGCTCGAGCCGGTGCGCGTCATCTGGATCGCGGACGAGCCGGATCGTCGCGGCTTCGGCTACGGGACCCTGCGGGGGCATCCGCTGCGCGGTGAGGAGTGCTTCCTCGTGGAGCGGGATCCGGACGGATCGGTGTGGTTCCGCACGCGGACGGTCTCGCGTGTGTCTGGATCCTGGTGGCCGCTGTGGCTGGGCATCCGCCTCGTGCAGCCCCTCATGCAGCGGCGCTACGCGCAGAGCGCAGCTCGCCTCGCGCGGAGCGTAAGGTGATCTCGTGACCGACGCCTCCGATGCGCTGCCTGGCTTCCGCCGCATCCGCCGCGACCTGCTCGGGGATGCACCCGACCGGGTCGACGGTCTCGCGCGTCTCGGCTATGGCATGGGCGGCCCGAAGGGGCCGTTCGATGCTCCCCCGGAGGAGCCCGTGCTCCTCGACCCCGATGAGCTCCCGTGGGAGCTGCGCGGCGGCGACGAGGCGGAGCCCACGACTGCCACGGGGTGACTCCCCGGGATCGTGGGAGAATGGGGGTGTGTCACCCGCGTCATCGCCCCCCGGCGACGCCATGCGACGGTCGACGGCCCCCGCCTCGACCGCTTTCCGCGACCCCGCGCAGCTGTGGCGCGTGCCGGTCACCTATGGTGCCGTGGGCGGGGCTCAGGCCGGCGACATGATGACCTACCCGCCGAGCGGCTATCGCCCGTTCGAGCGGCGCATCCGCATCGGCCACGGCGACGAGCGCTGGGAGTTCGCATGGATGCGGGTCATGAGCTGGGGCATCCAGCGCGGTGCCGGCCTGCGCGTCACCCCGATCGAAGCGCCGCCTGAGGCCACGAACGCCGCATACATCCCGGTCGCATTCGACGACGACGGCACCCCCATCCAGCCCGCCACGGTGGGCGAGGCGGGTGAAGCCATCTACACAGCCGAGGGGGACCCCATCCTGCGGGCGGGTGATTCGGGTCTGCTGCGCGCGCCGTTCTGGCCGCAGGAGTTCCCGGTGCGTGTCGTGTACATCATCGACGAGAGGGATCGGCGCGGTGCGGCCTTCGGCACGCTTCCCGGCCACCCGCTCTCGGGCGAGGAACTGTTCGTCGTCGAGCGGCGCCCGGATGGATCGGTGTGGTTCACGGTGCGGATCCTCTCGCGCGCTTCCGAGGGCTGGTGGCGTCTCGCGACGCCGTTCCTGCGTCTCGTGCAGGTCTTCTACGTGCGGCGGTACCTCGGACAGCTCACCGGCCCGATCCCGCCGGGCGCCGACGCGTAGCCACCCGCAGGGTATCCGCCCGCGAGCGGACAGCGAGGTCGGTCCGGAGAAGGGAGAATGGACGGATGCCCAGCGCTCTGCCCCTCGCCGACCCGGCGCCCGCCGACGGCGCCCTTCCGGCGTCCGCAGCGGTCGCCTCCGCCGAGCGCGACTTCGGCGTCTACCTGCATGTGCCGTTCTGTCGCGTGCGGTGCGGCTACTGCGACTTCAACACCTACACGGCGTCCGAGATCCGCGGGGTGAAGCAGTCCGACTATGCGGGCCAGGCTGCCGCGGAGGTGGCGTTCGGGCGACGCGTGCTCGACGAGGCGGGCGTCGCAGCCCGCGCGGCGTCGACCGTCTTCTTCGGCGGCGGAACGCCCACCCTGCTGCCCACCTCCGACCTCATCCGGATGCTCGATGCCGTGCGCGAGGCCTGGGGGATCGCGCCGGATGCCGAGGTGACGACGGAGGCGAATCCTGATTCGGTCACGGAGCAGGGCTTCCGCGAGCTCGCTGAAGCGGGTTTCACCCGCGTGAGCTTCGGCATGCAGTCGGCGGTGCCGCACGTGCTGCGCACGCTCGAGCGCACCCACGACCCGGCACGCATTCCGCTCGTCGTCGAGTGGGCGCGTGCTGCGGGACTCCAGGTGAGCCTCGACCTCATCTACGGCACGCCGGGGGAGTCGCTCGACGATTGGCGCGCCTCCCTTGAGCTCGCTCTCGCACAGCGGCCGGATCACCTGTCCGCGTATGCCCTGATCGTGGAGGAGGGCACGAAGCTCGCCCGTCAGATCACGCGCGGCGAGGTCGCCTCGCCCGATGACGAGCTGCAGGCCGACATGTACGAGCTCGCGGATGCGATGCTCGCCGATGCCGGGTACGACTGGTACGAGATCAGCAACTGGGCGCGCGACGACGCGCACCGTTCGCGCCACAACCTCGCCTACTGGACGGGCCAGGACTGGTGGGGGGTCGGACCGGGCGCTCACAGCCACGTGGGCGGGGTGCGCTGGTGGAATGTCAAGCACCCGGCCGCCTACGCGGAGCGCCTCGCGGCGGGTCTGTCACCGGCTGCGGGCCGGGAGACCCTCGACGACGAGACGCGCCGCGTGGAGCAGGTGCTCCTGCGCTCGCGCATCCGTGAGGGTCTGCCGGTCGCGGTTCTCGATGACGCGGGACGCGAGGCTGTCGCGGGCCTCATCGCCGACGGCCTCGTCGACGGCCGTGCGGCCATCACCGGCAGCATCGTCCTGACGCTCCCGGGCAGGCTGCTCGCGGACGCGATCGTGCGCCGCCTGCTGCCCTGAGCGCGGTCAGCGGACGAAGGGGATCGCCACCGGGTAGGTGTAGTACTCGCCGCGGTTGGCCTTGACGGCTGCGATGATGCCGAACACGATCGCGACCACCCACGCGGCGCCCAGGATGAGGAAGCCGATGAACAGGATCGTCGTCAGCCAGCCCACGACCACCGCGATCACCAGAGTGAGCTGGAAGTTGAGCTCGGTGGCGCTGTGCGAGCGCACCAGGGGCCCGCGGTCCTTGAGGATGAGGTAGCCGACGATCCCGATGACCCAGCCGAAGCCCGCGAGCGAGAAGAGGTTCGCCACGGCGCCGGCGGCATGGAGCAGGGTCGACCACAGGCGCTCGTCCGACGGCGACATCGGCTGCGGAGAGTTCGCGTAGGGGTTCTGCTCGTTGCTCATGAAGCCATCAAAGCACGAGCGCCGGGTCGGTGACCCGGCGCTCGTAGGAAGTTCTCGGCGACTACTTGATGAGGCGCAGCGCGAACGGGTAGCGGTAGCTGCCCCCCTGGTTGACCTTCACGAAGCCGAGGATCG
Organism: Actinomycetes bacterium; assembly: GCA_023432305.1. Classification (GTDB taxonomy): domain Bacteria; phylum Actinomycetota; class Actinomycetes; order Actinomycetales; family Microbacteriaceae; genus Homoserinibacter. The sequence goes on along the minus strand of JAEYUT010000025.1, from coordinate 556 downwards.
AGAAGATGACGGCCGCGATCCAGACCAGCCACGGCAGGAAGAAGAGGAGGCCGAACGAGATGACCGCGAGAATCGACGCGGCGACGTAGGCGATCGTCACCGTGATCTGGAAGTTGAGCGCCTCCTTGGCCTCGACATCCGTCTTCGGGCCGCGGTCCTTGAAGACCAGCCAGATGATGAGCGACGGCAGGATCCAGAAGATGCCGCCGAGGTGCGCGAACGACGCCCACTGCTTGTCCTCAGCCTCGGTGAGGGGAGCGGCCGCCGAGGGCTGCTGCGGAGCGGAATCGGTCATGGTGGTGGTGCCTTTCTATCTGGGAGCTCCCGTATGGAGGGCCAGACCACGGTAGCGCCCGGACCCGGACCGTGCAACGCCATTCGGGGGCCTCGCGCGATATCATTGGCAGTCGAAGCCCGGGAGTGCCAGAGGATCTCTCTGTGCCGAGAACGAGTCGGGAGGGGGCGCGCACATGGTGTCGGAACGCAGTCTCGCGGTTCTCCGCGTCATCGTTCAGGACTACGTCTCCACGCGAGAGCCGGTGGGGTCGAAGTCGAT
>JAEYUT010000369.1 GCA_023432305.1 Actinomycetes bacterium | reverse complement strand
TCACTCAGCCACGTGAGCGAACAGGAACCAGCGGTCCTTCTCGAGCCCCGCGGCGATCTCGATCGCCACATCCTGCGAGACGAGGTCGAGCTCATCGAGCTCGTCGACGGCGGTGCGGACGACCGTGAGAGTGGCGTCGATGCCCGCGATCACCTGCGCGATCACCTCGCTCGCCTGGTGGAACCCGGGGGAGAGCGCGGGGGTCGTCGTCTGGGCGGCGACGGTCTGGATGCGGGCATCGATCGGCAGCCCGAGCGCGACCACACGCTCGGCGGCGAGATCGGCGTAGCCCTGGGCGTGCTCCACGACCGTGTCGAGCAGCTCGTGCACCGACTGGAAGTTGGGGCCGCGCACATGCCAGTGCGCCTGCTTGCCGTCGACAGCCAGGGCCTGCAGGTTGACGACCACCGGGCCGAGGAACTGGGCGACCCCCGAGGTGACATCCGGGTCGATCGAGCTCGTCGGGATGGACGTGATCTTCGCGTCGGTCATGGTGTGCTCCTCCTCCTGGCCGACGGGTCGGCCTCGATGGAGTTCAACGCTACTCAGGCTGAGGCATTCCGCAACGTAGTTGAGGCTTGCCTGACCTGGGGTTATGGTTCGCGCTGAAAGTCACCACGCCGCGCGGCCGCCTCACCGGCGGTTCTCGAGCCCGTAGACCGCGGCCTGGGTGCGCCGCTCCATGCCGAGCTTCGCGAGAAGGCCCGAGACGTAGTTCTTGACCGTCTTCTCGGCGAGCCCCAGCCGATCGCCGATCTGCCGGTTGGTGAGCCCCTCGGTGATGAGGTCGAGCACCTGACGCTCGCGCAGGGTCAGCTCCGGGTCGTCGGGGTGCACGGCGCTGAACGACTCCGCAACCGACTCGCTCACCCGGGTGGACATGAGCGTGCCGCCCGCGGCCACCCGACGGATGCCGTCGACGAGCCCCCGCGCGCGGATGTCCTTCAGCACATAGCCCGACGCTCCCGCGAGCACCGAGGAGCGGCTCGCCTCGTCGTCGTCGTACGCCGTCAGCATGATGCAGCGGATGTCGGGGCGCGCGGAGCGGATCGCGCGGCACAGCTCGATGCCGTCGCCGTCCGGCAGCCGAACATCGAGCACGACGACGTCCGGATTGGTGAGCTCCACCTTGGCGACGGTGCCGCGCACCGTACCCGACTCGCCCACGACCTCGAGGTCGCGTTCGGCGTCGATGAGGTCCGCGATGCCGCGGCGCACGATCTCGTGGTCATCGACCAGGAAGACTCGGGTCATATCAGCTGCTCCTCACGGTGCGGATCGGCGCGGTCCACCGCACACGGGTGCCGCCTCCGGGTCGGGAACCGAGCACGAAATCGCCCCCGCGGGCGCGTGCGCGATCATCGAGATTGCGGGTGCCGCTGGCGCGCGACACCGTCGAGGGGATTCCCACGCCGTCGTCGTCGACGGCCACCGTCACGGCGTCGTCGTCGACCGTCACCGACACCTCGACGCGCGAGGCATTCGCGTGGCGGGCGGCATTGGCGAGCGACTCCCGCACCACCGCGAGCACGTCCTCGGCGAGCGGGCCGACGACGAGCAGGTCCACGGGTCCCGCGAACGTCAGCAGCGGAGGATGCTCAAGCCCCGCCGTCGCTTCCGTGGCCACATCGAGCAGGCGGTGCCGCAGCGCGCCGTCGGCGCTTCGGCGTGCGGTGAGCGCGAAGATCGCGGTGCGGATCTCGCCGATCGCGGCGTCGATCGCATCGACCTGCGTGCCGATGTCATCCGCGATCTGCGGGGCGCGGGCGCCGAGCGCCTGCAGTGAGAGACCGGTGCCGAACAGCCGCTGGATGACGTGGTCGTGCAGGTCGCGCGCGATGCGGCTGCGCTCCTCCACGAGCGCGAGGCGCTGGCGGTCGGCGCGGCCCTGGGTGAGCGCGATCGCGACGCCCGCCTGCAGCGCGAACTCGGCCGCCATCTGGCGCTCCGCGTCGGTGAAGCGGGGCGCGTCGGTCGATCGGTACACGGCGAGCGCGCCGAGCACGCGATCACCCGAGCGCACGGGCAGCGCGATCGCCGCGCTCGGGCCGTCGCGCACGACCGACTCGCCGATGTCGCCCACCTCGGTTGAGGCGAGTGCGCCCGTGCTGATGGCGCGACCGGAGAGCGTATCGGCTGCGGGGTAGCGGCGGCCGACGAGCGACTCGGAGCCCTCGCCGCGCGCGGCATCGACCCGCAGCATCCGCTGGCCATCCTCGAGGCCGTCGTCGACGATGACGCAGACGAGCTCCGCATCCATCGCCGACCCGACGCGCTCCGCCAGCACAGCCAGAACATCCACCGTGTCCTCCGAGAGGAGCGCGGCGGTCACCTCGGCGAGAGCGGTCGACCAGCGCGCGCGGCGCACGCTCTCGTCGTAGAGGCGCGCATTCTCGACCGCGATCGCCGCGAACGCGGCGAGCGTCGAGACCAGCTGCTGATCCTCGAAGGAGAACTCGCGGCCGCCGTCCTGGTTGGTGAGGTACAGGTTGCCGAACACCCGGTCGCGGATGCGGATCGGCACACCGAGGAAGGCGTCCATATGGGGGTGGTGCTGCGGGAAGCCCGCCGAGCGGTGGTCGTCGGCGAGGTGGGGGAGGCGGATCGCCTCGCCCGTGTCGATGACAGCTCCGAGGAGCCCATGCCCCTCCGGCAGACTGCCGATCGCCTCCACCTCGGGCGGAGCCATTCCCACGTGCACGAACTGCTCGAGTCCGCCGTCCGGGCCGATCACTCCGAGGGCGCCCCAGCGCGCGTCGACGAGCTCGACGGCGGCGGTGATGATGCGCTCGAGCAGCGTGGCGAGATCGAGCGCGCCGACCACATCGGGCACCACTTCGAGCAGTCGACGCAGGCGGTACTCGCGGGCTTCCGGGGTGGGCATGCATCCATTCTCCCGTGTTCGGGGGGTGTGCATGCGCCACGGGACCTTCGGCCCGGGTGTGCACGCTGGGCGGATGTCAGGCTCGATGCCATGGCTGAGTCTTCTGCGCCCCCTGCGGCAGCCCGCTACATCGTCGGCGTCGACGGTTCGGCACCCTCCTGCGCCGCCCTCGACTGGGCTGGCCGCCACGCCCGCGACGACGGTGCGACCGTGGTTCTCGTTCACGTCGCCGACCCGGAGCCGGACGCCGCGGAGGGCGAAGGGGAGATCGATGCATGTGCGGCCGGGCGCGAGGTGCTCGCGGGAGCGCGCACGCGGATGATGGAGTCGTTTCCGGAGGTCCGCGTGGAGACTCTCCTGCTGACCGGCTCGCCGGCGTGGGCGCTCGCCGAGGTCGCATCGCCCGCCGACACCCTCGTGATCGGCACGGGCAAGACGGGCTACGTCTCCGGGCGGGTGCTGGGTTCGCGCAGCGTTCAGATCGCGCTCGCCGCCCCGGGGGCGGTTGCCGTCATCCCCGAGGGTGACCCGCGTCTGCGCTCCGGTGTGATCGCCGGCATCGATCGCTCCGAGACGGCGGCGCGCATCGCAACCTGGGCGGCCTCCGAAGCGCGAGAGCGCGACATGCGCCTGACGCTCGTGCACGCGATCAAGCCCGAAGGGGCGCACGCGGTGCGCGCGGGCGACGAAGGCCCGCTCGCGGTGGCCGCCGACGCGGCGCGGTCGGCGGGGGATCGGCTCGAGATCCGCTCGCGCGTCTCCACTCGCCCTCCCGCTGAGGCGCTTCTCGACGCGAGTCGCAGCGCCGCCCTGCTCGTCGTCGGCCCGGGGGCCACCGAGCCGCACCGCTCGCCGCTCGGCTCGACCCTGCACTCGGTGCTGCTCAACGCCAACGCGCCGGTGCTCGTCGTTCGCTGAACCTCCGCTTCCCTCGCGGGAGAGCGTGGCAGCGGCCCGGTGCCGAGGTCAGGCGGTCGCGGCCTCCCGCGTCTCGCGTGCGATCTCGAGCTCCTCGTTCGTCGGCACCACGAGCACGGATGTCGCGCATCCCTCCGGCGAGATGAACCGCGCCTCCGATCCGGGGGCGTCGTTGCGCTGCTGATCGATCTCGAGCCCGAGGAAGTCGAGCCCGGCGACGGCGCGGCGCCGAATGTAGCTGGAGTTCTCGCCCACCCCGGCCGTGAAGACGAGCGCGTCGATGCCGCCGAGCGTCGCCGCGTACGCCCCGATGTAGTGGCGCAGTCGGTGCACGTACACGTCGAGCGCGTGCGCTGCGGTCATGTCGCCCACGTTCGCGGCGGCGACGAGCTCGCGCATATCGGAGCGGCCCGCGAGCCCGAGAAGACCGGAGCGCTTGTTGAGCAGCTCGTCGAGCTCCGCGATCGTGAACCCGTGCTCGCGCGCCAGATACAGCGGGATGGCGGGGTCGATGTCGCCCGAGCGGGTGCCCATCACGAGCCCTTCGAGAGGGGTGAGCCCCATCGACGTGTCGACGGAGCGCCCACCCTGCACAGCCGCCGCCGAGGCGCCGTTGCCGAGGTGCAGGATCACGAGCTTCAGCTCGGGGTCGTCGGCGCGCCCGAGCAGCTCCGCCGCCGCCTGCGAGACGAACCGGTAGGACGTGCCGTGGAACCCGTAGCGCCGCACCCCTGTGCGCGCCGCGACCTCGAGGTCGATCGCGTAGTCCCGCGACGCGGGGGCGATGGTGGCGTGGAAGGCGGTGTCGAACACGGCCACATGCGTCAGCTCGGGCAGCGCGGCCCGCGCCGCGCGGATGCCCGCGAGCCCGGGCGGGTTGTGCAGGGG
>JAEYUT010000328.1 GCA_023432305.1 Actinomycetes bacterium | reverse complement strand
TCGCCCATGAGGGGGATGTAGACGAGCAGGGCCCCCACGATGACACCCGGCATCGCGATCGGCAGCGTCACCTGGAACAGGGTGCGCCAGCGCCCGGCTCCGAGGTCGCGCGACGCTTCGCGCAGCGGCTCCCCCACACGATCGAACGCCACGAACAGCGGCAGGATCATGAGCGGCAGATAGTTGTACACGACCCCCAGCAGCACGGCCTCGCGTGTGTACAGGATGTCGAACGGCGGCAGGCCGATCGACTGCACCGTCTTCGACAGCCAGCCTTCGGGCGCCAGGATCACCTGCCATCCGATCGTGCGCACCAGGAAGTTGGTCCAGTACGGCACGAGCACGAGCGCGAGCAGCAGGCCGCGACGGTTCACGGGCGCCTTGACCGCCATCCAGTACGCGACCGGCGCGCCGATCAGGAAGCACAGGGCCGTGCCGGCGAGGGCGATGCCCACCGTCGCCAGGAACACCTGGAAGAAGGTGGGCGTGAGCACTTCGGCGTAGCGGTCGAGCGACAGGACGTCGTTCGCATGCGTGCCGAAGAGCCCCGGCTTGTAGCCGAAGCTGTACCAGAACACCACGCCGACGGGCGCGATGAAGAACACGACCAGCCACGCCCACGCGGGAATCGCGAGGGCGAAGCCGGGCGTGCGGAGCCTAGGCACCAGCGGCGGCCTTGAGCTTGTTCCAGATCTCGACGTTGCGTGCCTGCGCCTCGTTGATCTCGCCGTCCTGCATCGTCGCGAGCTGCTCCGGGGTGAAGAACACCATGTCGAGCATCTCGAGGCCGGCCTCCTCGGCCATCTCCTCGATGTTCGCCGCGCCCGTGTGGTAGCCGATGTAGTCGATCTGGGCGACCGCGAACTCCGGGTCGAGCACGTAGTTGAGGAAGGCGTGCGCCGCCTCCGGGTGCGGGGCCGACGCGAGAACCGCCCAGTTGTCCATCCACAGCTCGGTCGCGGGCGAGCCGAGCACCCACTGCCAGCGGTCGGGGTCGGGCGACTCCATGATGCCGAGCCGCGCGTCGCCGTTCCATGCCTGCATGAGCGCCATCGTGGCCTGCGGGATCGCGGCGCCGCCCGGGTAGGAGTCGAACGCGGCCAGGTGGGGTGCGAGCTCGGTGAGCAGGTACTCCTCAGCGGCGTCGATGTGGGCGGGGTCGGTGGTGTCCCAGTCGATTCCGTTCGCCCAGTAGTAGATGCCGGTGATCTCGACGGGGTCATCGAGCACGCTCGTGCGGCCGCTCGCCTCGTTCTGGGCCGCGTCGAGGAAGTCGTTCCAGGTGGTCAGCTCGCGCGTGATGACCGTCTTGTCATAGACGAAACCGGTGGTGCCCCACGCCTTGCAGATCGAGTACTCGTTGTTCGGATCCCAGACCCGGCCGAGGTAGGCGGGGTCCATGTGCTCGAGGTTGGGGATGAGGTCCTTGTTGAGCTTGAGCAGCAGACCGTTCTCGATGAGCTGCGGGATGAACACGCCCGTCGGCACGATGATGTCGTAGCCGGAGGTGCCCTTCGCGGCGACGAGCTTGGCGATCATCTCCTCGTTCGAGCCGTAGGAGTCGAGAACGATGCGCGGCCCCTTGTCGCTCGTGAAGCCCTCGAGCACCTCGGGGGCGTCGTAGTCGCCCCAGGTGTAGATCGAGAGGGTGTCCTCGAGCGCGCCGCCGGTGGCTGCCGCCCCGGGCTTCGCACCTCCTTCAGGGGTGCACGCCGCGAGCAGCGCGACGGTTCCTGCGCCCGCGGCGACGCTCAGGAATCCGCGACGCGAGAGCTCCCGCGAGACGATCGGCACGGAGGCCCGGCTTGCCAGAATGCGGACATCGTTCGGACGTTCCATGTGTCGTCTCCTTGGAAGGTGGTGCGCGGTGTCGGGTGGTCGGTTCGGTCTTCTCGTTCGGGGGGCGGGTGATGGTTCGGCTCGTTCAGGCGGTGGAGCTCGGGTCTGCGGGCGGCGGTGTCGGGTCATCGGCGGGGAACACCTGCACGGAGTCGGCGCGCCAGGTGAGTCCCACGGTGTCGCCGACGCTCACGCGCGGGGCGTCGGGGGTGGGGCGGCGCGAGAGCACGTGCGGCCCGCCGTCGATCTGCAGCAGGTACTGCATGGTCTCGCCGAGGTGCGAGATGCCCACGACGGATGCTCCGACGGCGTTGACAGCGCCGGGTGCCGCGTCCGGGTGCACCTCGACGAACTCGGGCCGCACGGCGGCGCGCGCGGCGGCACCTGCGGACAGGTCGATCGGGGTCTCGGGGCGCAGGCGCACGCGCGCGGTGTCGACGGCTGTGCGGTCAGGCGAGACGGTGCCGTCGAAGAAGTTCTGCTGCCCCACGAAGCCTGCGACGTACGCGGAGGCGGGGCGGGCGTAGATGGTGTCGGAGTCGGCGAGCTGCTCGATCCGCCCGGCGCGCATCACGGCGATCCGGTCGCTCATCGAGAGCGCCTCATCCTGGTCGTGGGTGACGAAGACGAACGTCGTGCCGAGCTGGGCCTGCAGGAGCTTGAGCTCGAGCTGCATCTCCTCGCGAAGCTGCCGGTCGAGGGCCCCGAGCGGCTCGTCGAGCAGCAGCACCGCGGGGCGGTTGACGAGCGCTCGCGCGAGGGCGACGCGCTGCTGCTGGCCGCCGGAGAGCATCGTGGGCTTGCGGTCGGCGAAGCCGCGCATGCGCACCATGTCGAGCGCGGCGCCCACCCTCTCGCGCATCTCGGCTTTCGGGGTGCGGCGCTGCTGCAGCCCGTAGGCGACGTTCTCGGCGACGGTCATGTGCGGGAAGAGCGCGTACGCCTGGAAGACGGTGTTGACGTTGCGGCGATACGGGGGCGTGCCGAGCACGCTCGCTCCGCTGATGAGGATGTCGCCCGCATCCGGCTGCTCGAAGCCGGCGATCATCCGGAGCGTCGTGGTCTTGCCGCACCCGGAGGGGCCGAGGAGCGAGAGGAACTCCCCCGCGTGGATGTCGAGATCGAGGCGGTCCACGGCGACGTGATCGCCGTACACCTTGGTGATGCCCTGGAGGCTGACGGTTCCGGGTGCGTGTGCCGCGCTCGAGCGGTCGGTGGTGTTCGCGGCTGTCGCCGAAGTCACGTCGTCCCCTTTCGGGCCAGCTCAACGTTGAGGGCGTGCCGCCATTCAAGCGCGGCGACGCGTGGGATATCAACCGTTGGGCTGACGGATTTCGTTGCGAAACGATCTCGGGGCGCAGGATTTCGCTTCCTGCGCCCCAAGATCGGTGTGAGTTCCGCTGTCTATTCGGCGGTGTCGGCCGTCGGTTCGGTGCCGGACTTCGGCGCGGCCTTGCCG
>JAEYUT010000282.1 GCA_023432305.1 Actinomycetes bacterium | reverse complement strand
TGTTCCTCAGGAGCTCGCGATGTGGGTGGGCACGCTCGATGTGCCGCCGCTCGTGATCGTCGCGGTGCTGCTGCTCATCCTCATCCCCATGGGAATGGCGCTCGAGTCGATCTCGATCCTCGTGATCGCGGTGCCGCTCATGCACCCGATCGTCACAGGCCTCGGCCTCGACGGCGTCTGGTTCGCGATCCTCGTCGTGAAGATGATCGAGGTCGGACTCGTCACCCCGCCCGTCGGCGTCAGCTGCTTCGTCGTGTCGGGGACCACCGGCGTGCCCGCGCAGACCGTGTTCCGGGGGATCCTTCCCCTCGTCACCGTCGAGCTGCTCGTCGTGGTCGTGCTCTTCCTCTTCCCCGACCTGGTGACCTTCCTGCCGTCGCTCGTCGCCAAGTAACTCCGACGCCTCACACCCCTTTCCTAAGGAGAACCATGTCCACGAACGCCCCCGACATCGCCTTCGACTTCACCGGACGCACCGTCATCCACACCGGATCCGCCAACGGCATCGGCCGCACCACGGTCGAGAAGTTCCTCGCGGCAGGTGCACGCGTCATCGCGGTCGACCTGTCGACCGAGCCGCTCGCCGAGCTGCGCGACGCGTCCGACGGGCGCCTCGTGCTCGTCGACGGCGACGTGAGCGACCCCGCCACCGCCGAAGCAGCCGTCGCTGCGGCGGGTGAGCGCGTCGACGTGCTCGTCAACAACGCGGGCGTGCTGCGCGACCGCGTGCACTGGAAGATCAGCGACGACGACTGGAACACCGTCATCAACGTGCACCTGCGCGGCACGTTCAATTTCGTGCGCGCCGTGACCCCGCTCATGCGCGCTGCGAAGTACGGCCGCATCATCAACACCACGTCCTACGCCGGCATCCGGGGCAACTTCGGTCAGGTGAACTACTCGGCCGCGAAGGCGGGCATCATCGGCCTCACCAAGGCCGCCGCCAAGGAGCTCGCCGTCTTCGGCGTCACCGTCAACGCCATCAGCCCCAACGCGCAGACGGCGATGATCGAGTCGATCCCGTTCGAGCGTCGCGAGGAGATCCGCAAGGAGGTCCCGATGCAGCGCTTCTCCACCACCGAGGAGCTCGTCCCGGCGATCCAGTTCCTCGCATCCGCCGAAGCCGGCTACATCACGGGCGTCGTTCTGCCCGTCGATGGCGGCATCGCCATCTGACCCAGCCCCGGGCACACGCCCACCTCCCGTCACAGAAGGAAGAAACATGGAACTGACTCTCGCCCAGGTGCGCGACGCGAAGGACCTCGACCTGGGAACCAGCGAATGGTTCACGGTCGAGCAGGAGCTCATCAACAAGTTCAGCGAGCTGACCACCGACGACCAGTGGATCCACGTCGACGAGGAGCGCGCCAAGGCCGGCCCCTTCGGCGCCACCATCGCGCACGGCTACCTCCTCTCGTCGCTCATCGCCCAGTTCATGGAGGAGCTGCTGGTCATCACCGACCGCACGCTCACGGTCAACTACGGCATCGACAAGCTGCGCTTCACCGGCCCGGTTCGCTCCGGCTCGCGCATCCGCGCCCACATGAAGATCGCCGAGTCGAAGGTGAAGAACGACGCGGTCGTCGCCACCCTGTCGACGGTCATCGAGGGCGAGGGCGTCGAGAAGCCCGTTCTCGTCGCCGACGTGCTCTTCCGTTTCAGCTGAATCACCTCAACAGATAGCCGACTGCCATGACTCCCCGCCCCGTTCCCGCCCCACTCGATGAGGCGACGATCCTCCCCAACCTGCTGCGCCGTCGTGCCCAGGACCACCCCGACCACGTGTTCGCACACGATGTCGCGGGCGACTCCCGGGACTACGCGACGATGCTGAAGAACACGTACGGCTACGGCGCGTTCTTCCAGGCACAGGGGATCGCACCGGGGCAGATCGTCGCGACCTTCCTCGACTCGTCGCTCGCCGCACTCGAAGTGTGGATGGGCCTCACGTGGGCGGGCGCGACGGAGGCGGCGCTCAACCGCGGCTATCGTCACCAGCTGCTCGCGGACGTCGTGAACGACACGACCGCGCGGGTGATCGTGACCACGACCGACTTCCTCCCCGTTCTCGCGGAGGTGTCGGGCAACCTCGATCACATCGAGCGGATCATCCTCCTCGACGTCCGCGAGCAGACGGCGTCTCCCGTCGACGGGTGGGTGTGTATTCCCGCCGGGGACGCCCACGAGCACCCGTTCGAGGTGGAGCAGTTCATCAGCCCCACGCTCGAGTCCACGAGCTGCATCCTCTACACGTCCGGAACGACGGGGCCGTCGAAGGGCGTGCTCATCCCGTGGGCCCAGATGATCGAGTCGGGCCGCACCATCATCCCGACGTGGCACATGGATGAGACCGACGTCTTCTACTCGCCGTACGCGCCGTGCCACATCACCGGCAAGGCGTACTTCTACTCGATGCTCATCGTGGGCGGCGGGTACGTGCTGCGCTCGCAGTTCAAGACGAGCGAGTTCTGGGGCGATGTGCGCCGCTTCGGCGTGACGACGACCCTGCTGCAGGGAGCGATGGCGCACTTCCTGTGGAAGCTGCCCGTCACCGAGCAGGACGCCGACAACCCGCTCGACAAGGTCATCGTCGCCCCCGTGATCGCGGAGGTCGTCGAGTTCGAGAAGCGCTTCGGCGTGCGCGTCGGCACCGTCTACAACATGACGGAGCTGAGCTGCCCGCTCATGTCGGACGGCTGGGTCAACAAGGGGCGCGGAAGCTGCGGCGAGGTGCGCTCCGGCGTCCAGGCGCGGCTCGTCGACGAGTTCGACCGCGAAGTTCCCGTGGGCGAGGTGGGCGAGCTGGTTGTTCGTCACGACGACCCGTGGACGCTCACCGTCGGCTACCTGGGCCGACCCGAGGCCACCGTCGCCGCCATGCGCAACCAGTGGTTCCACACGGGCGACACCTTCTACCGCGACGAGGACGGCCACTTCTTCTTCGTCGACCGCAAGAAGGATGCGATCCGCCGCCGCGGCGAGAACATCTCCTCGGCGGAGATCGAGCGCGAGGTGCGCGTGTTCCCCGGCGTCCAGGAGGTCGCAGCGGTCGCAGCTCCCTCCGAGTTCGGCGAAGACGAGGTGCGCGTCGTGATCGTGCAAGAGGAGGGTGCCACGGTCGACCCGGCCGAGCTCTTCGCGTTCCTGCAGACCCGCATGGCCTCGTACATGCTCCCGTACTACATCGATCTGGTCGACTCGATCCCCAAGACCGAGACCCAGAAGATCCAGAAGAACCTGCTGCGCGCCCTGCCGATCACCGATCGCACCTGGCGTCAGCCGGATCGCAGGGCCGGGGCGTGACGGGCACCGGCGCCGCGGGCACCTGGCCCGGCTACCGTGACGCGCGGGAGCGCGCACGCGAGCGCAGCGGCGTCGATGAGTCGGTCACCTGCGCCGTGGAGAGCTTCGACGGCGGCGAGGCCGTCGTCGCCCGGCTGTCCTTCGACTACATGGGCGGCTCCATGGGCGTCGCCCACGGCGACCGCATCATCGCGGGCGTCGAGCAGGCCATCCGCCGTCGCGTGCCGTTCGTGAGCATCATCCGCTCGGGCGGCGCGCGCACGCACGAGGGGTTCGACGCGCTCATCCAGATGAGACGCACTGTCGACGCCATGACGCGCGCGCGGGAGGCGGCGATCCCGCTGATCGCGTGGTTCCGCAACCCGACGACCGGCGGGGTGCATGCGTCGTATGGTGCGGCAGCCGACCTGATCGTCGCCGAACGCGGCGCGACGGTCGGCTTCGCCGGCCCCCGTGTGGTGGAGGCTCTCGCGGGCACCGCGCTCGACGGGTCGAGCCACACCGCCGAGGCGTATGCGGCAGCGGGCCTGGTGGACGCGCTCGCGGACGATGAGGAGCACGCTGCGCGCATCGTGTCGCAGTGGATCGCGCTCGTGAGCCCGTCGGTGGGCCAGACCACAGCCCTCCGACCCGAGGTGCGCGAATCCGACGTCGTGTTGTCCGGCTGGGCGGCGGTCGAGGCTGCGCGCACGGAGCGCCCGAGCGCCCGCGACATCCTCGCTCGCATCGCCGACGACGCCTCCGAGCTCGGCGGCGACCGCACCGGCTCCGACGACCGCTGCGTCGTGGCGGCCGTGGCCCGCGTCGCGGGGGAGCGCGTGATGGTGATCGGCACGGATCGCTCTGCTTCCGGAGCCGCCGGGCGTGTGGGAGCGCCCGCGGCCTCCGGTTTCCGCAAGGCACGGCGAGCTGTCATGCTCGCCGTGCGATGGGGAGTCCCGGTGGTGAGCCTCGTCGACACCCGCGGTGCGGACCCGGTTCCCACCTCCGATTCGGCAGGACTGGCCGTCGCGATCTCCGAGCTCATGTCGGGGCTCTCGGCCGCGTCCGTTCCGACGCTCGCCGTCGTGACCGGCGAAGGCGGGTCGGGGGGCGCGATGGCGTTCGCCGCCGCCGACCGGCTCGTGATGCAGGATGACGCCGTCTTCGAGGTCATCGCCCCGGAAGGCGCGGCGTCGATCCTCTACAAGGATGCAAGCCGCGCCCAGGAGGTCGCCGAGCTCATGCAGCTGGGGGCGGCATCCCTGCGCGAGCGCGGCTACTCGCACCGCACCCTTCCCGGCCCCACGACCCACGGCGTCGACGCCGCACTCGCCGCTCTCCGCGACGAGATCGTCGCCTTCCTGATCGATGCGCGCGGCGCCTCCGCGTGACCCGAACCTCCGCACGAAGGACACCTGCATGACCGCTCCCTCCGTCTCCCCGACGCTCGATGCCGTGGGAACCACCTGGATCGACGGCGACCGCCGCATCAACTACGTCGACGCGGGCGCAGCTGACGCCGGCGTCGTGCTGCTCATCGCGGGCCTCGGCATGCAGCGCATCGAATGGCAGCCCGAGTTCCCCGCCGAGCTCGTGCGCCGCGGCTTCCGCGTCATCGCGGCCGACAACCGCGACTGCGGCCTCAGCCACGTTCCGGGTGGCGAATACGGCATCCGCGACATGGCGCTCGATCTCATCGACCTCCTGCGTCACCTGCGCATCGACCGGGTGCATGTGGTCGGCATCTCGATGGGCGGGATGATCGCGCAGCATGTCGCGCTCGCCGCCCCCGAGCTCACCGCGAGCCTCACCTCCCTCATGTCGACCACGGGGCGTCGGGGCGTCGGCCGGCCTCACGAGGTCTCGAAGTGGATCTTCCGCACGGACGCGCCGAGCGATGATCGGGACGCGTACCTGGACTACGCGATCCGCCACCACGAGTCGATCGCGGGCCCGCACCACGTCGAGCTCGACTTCGCACGCGAGAACGCGCTGCGGGCGTTCGAGCGCGGGCTGCGTCCCGAGGGCACGGCGCGTCAGCTCGCCGCCATCCAGGCTGACGGCGACCGTCACGAGCGCCTCGGGGCGATCACCGCACCCACGCTCGTCGTCCATGGCGATGCCGACCCGATGATCGACGTCTCGGGCGGCGAGGACACGGCGGCCGCGATCCCCGGGGCGCGCCTGGCGCTGCTGCCGGATGTGGGTCACACGATCCCCGTGGCGGTCGTGTCGCAGCTCGTCGACCTCATCGCCGAGCACGCCGCAGCCGCAGGCTAGCCGTCGATCTCGGCGTGCGCGCCCACGTGCCGACCACACGCCCTCGCGTCACGATCGTGGGGCTGAAGATCGGGTTGTCGCGCCCGATCACGCCGCCGACGCCCCCGGGCGGAATCGCCGCGGTGCGATCCTCGTAGCCCACGAGGTACTCGTCGTAGGCGGGCAGCAGGTGCACGCCGTCGGCCTCGGGTCGGAGCCCTGGCCGCATCAGGTACTCGATGCCGTCTACCTCGATCCGCTCCAGCCGGTCGTGCACGCGCTCCGTCACCTCCCGCATGAGCGTGAGCGGCAGGCCCGACCACCAGGCGAGGTCGCGCACGGTCGCCGGGCCGTGGCCCGTGAAGTAGCGCAGGGCGAGCTCCGCCGCGGCCTCGAGGGGTGTGCGCCGGATGGTGGCGGGCACGTGCTCGTCGAGCAACGCGTACTCGGTCCGAGTGCACAGCACCGTGAGGCCCGTATAGGCGAGGTACCCCAGCAGGTGCACCCCGCGCTGCCCCTCCGTGCGGAGACCCGCGCGCTCGAATTGAGCGAGCAGCTCACTCCGATCCGCGCGGCGGCCGCCGCCGAGCAGATAATGCGCGACAGCCGCAGCGGTCGCGAACGACGCCTCATCGAGTCCGAGCTGGCGGTGGCCTCCCGCGGCCTTCCGCACGGTGCACTCGCTCGTGAGCGACAGCATCCATGTCAGATCCTCGGCCGCGACGAGGTGCAGGGTTCCGCGCATCGGCCACGACCGCACGATCGCGCCGCTCGAGTGCGCAGCCTCGACCTCGGCGGCGGTGGCGCCGCTGCGGAGACCGACCGCCCACAGCGCGCCCGGGTGGTCCTGCGCCTGCACCGCGAGCAGGGAGCGCACGACCACCACCGGGTCGGGCGTGGTGTGCGTGATCGACTGTGCCGCAAGGCGGAGCCCGGCGACTCGTCGGCGCTCAGAGCAGGCGACATGTCGCCAGTCTGCCCCACGCTGCCCGACCCGTCACTGCTCCTCCCCAGCCCGGCGCCCCATTGGCCGATCGAGGGCGCCACCCGCAGGTGGGTGCCGGGGGTCGAGGCCCTCATAGCCTTCCCGGGTGAGCGACCACCCCGACCCCGGCATCCTTCGCGCCCGGATGCGTCGGCGGGTCGGGGTGGTGCTCACCGTGCTCCTTGCCGGCGCCGCGATCGCGGTCATCGCGACCGCCGTCAGCCCGCGCGGGGGAATGCGGGAGGGCATCGCCGGAGGGTCCGGCCCCGCACCCTCTGAGGAGGTCGCGAGCATCGATGCCGACGCCAGCCCGATCTTCGTGCACGTGCTCGGGCACGTCGCGCGTCCCGGCCTGTACGAACTGCGCGCCGATGATCGTGTGATCGACGCCGTGGCGGCGGCGGGCGGGCTCATCGAGTCCGCTGATCCCGCAGGCGTCAACCTGGCACGCATTCTCAGCGACGGCGAGCAGCTTCTCGTCCCGGGTCTCGGCGAGGTCGTTGCCGCCGCGCCACCGGGAGTGACTGCGGATGGGCGCGTCGATCTCAACACGGCTGACGCGGCGACTCTCGAGTCCCTGCCGCGCATCGGCCCGGCGATGGCCCAGCGCATCATCGACCACCGTGCATCCCACGGCCCGTTCGCCTCCGCCGACGACCTGCTCTCGGTGTCCGGAATCGGCGCGAAGACGCTCGAGGCGCTCCGCCCCCTGGTGTCGCCATGACGCAGCAGCGACGCTCGCCCCTCCGCGACCTCCGGCTCGCACCCGCCGCGCTCGGCGCGTGGGCGGCAGCCGGGGTCCTCGTTGGTGGGGCGCCCGAGGCTCCCCTCGGACTTCTCGCCGCCACGCTGTGGGGCGCAGCCGCGCTCAGCGCGCTGTGTGCTGCGCGCGGTCCGCTGTGGCTTGCGGTCACGCTGTGCCTCACTGCGGCGGCGCTGGCAGCGACCGGCGTCGCGATCCGCGCCCCCGACCGGCTACCCGCAGTCGTCGCCGAGGCCACCGAGGGTCCTCGGGCGGTGGTGCTCCATGTCACGATCACCGGGCAGATGCGCGATGGACGCGTCACCGCCATCGCCGAGCTCGCTAAGCGAGCTGACGCGGGCAGCGTGCAGGCCCTCCTCTTCCTTCCGCTCGACACGGTCGGCGATCACGTGATCGAGCCCCGCATCGGCGAGAGGTGGGAGGTGAGCGCCCGCCTTCGATCGACGGAGCCGGGCGACAGCGTGAGCGTGCTCGCCTTCGCCGACGCGCCGGGGGAGCGCCTGGG
Organism: Actinomycetes bacterium; assembly: GCA_023432305.1. Classification (GTDB taxonomy): domain Bacteria; phylum Actinomycetota; class Actinomycetes; order Actinomycetales; family Microbacteriaceae; genus Homoserinibacter. The sequence continues at coordinate 398 of JAEYUT010000282.1, read as the reverse complement.
GAGGGCGCCGCCGGTTCTCGCGGCGGCCGCGGAGCTGCGATCGGGGCTGCGCGACCTCGCTGCCGCTCTCCCTGGTCGCGGGGCTCAGCTTCTGCCCGGGCTCGCGGTGGGCGACACGAGCCGGGTCGATGCCAGCCTCGACAGCGACATGAAGGCCTCATCGCTCAGTCACCTCACGGCCGTAAGCGGGGCCAACTGCGCGATCGTCGTCGGCGCGGTCTTCGCCATCGCCGCGGCGCTCGGGGCATCCCGCGGCGTGCGGGTCGTCGCGGCCCTTCTCGCGCTCGTCGGCTTCGTCGTGCTGGTGACGCCCGAGCCGAGCGTGCTGCGCGCGTCGGTCATGGCGGCGACCGTGCTCGTCGGCCTCGCGTCGGGGCGTCCGATGCGCGGTGTTCCGG
>JAEYUT010000222.1 GCA_023432305.1 Actinomycetes bacterium | reverse complement strand
CTCCTGAGGAACACGCGACGCGACGAAGAACGTGGAGAGCACGGCGGAACCCACGATGATCGCGAAGACGGAGGTCGTGGAGGTCGCCGCCTCCTTGAGGCCGAGTGCGGCGCTGCGGGCGATGTTGCGGATGCCGGTCTTGCGCAGCTCCCACACGAGCATGATGAGCGCGGCGATCGCACCGAGGGCGGCGGACTCCGTGGGTGTCACGATGCCCGAGTAGAGACCGCCCATCACGATGGCGAACAGGATGCCGACGTTGAGCAGGCCGCGCCAGGGCAGCTCGCGCAGCGTCATCTGGTCGGAGCGCTTCTCCTCCACGGGTGCGTCGGAGATCGTGCCGACCGGGTTCTTGGCGTCGATGGAGGCGTTGGCCGTGACCGCCTCGAGGGTGCGGGCGCCGACGGGGACGATGACGCGACGCGCGACGATCATGATGTACGTGATGTACGCGGCTGCCGAGACGAGGCCGGGGATGATGCCGGCGGCGAGGATCTGCGCGGGCGACTCGTTGGCGAGCACCGCGTAGAGCACGAGCATGATGCTCGGCGGGATCATGACGCCGAGGGTTCCCGCGACGGCGACGATGCCGGTGGCGAAGTGGGCCGGGTAGCCGTACTTGCGCATCTCGCCGACCGACATGCGCGACATCGTGGCGGCGGTGGCGACGCTCGAGCCCGAAACGGCTGCGAAGCCGGCGCAGGCCATGACGGTCGCGACGCCGAGGCCGCCGGGGAGGCGGCGCGAGACGCGGTTCGCGATCGCGAACACCTGTTCGGCGATGCCCGCTCTCACGGCGAGTGTTCCCATCAGGATGAACATCGGGATCATCGTGAGCGAGAACGTGGCCGTGGAGGTGAAGGGCACGGCACCGAGCACATTGGTGGCGTAGCCGAAGGACTGAAGCAGGATGAGGCCCACCGCGCCCGAGGCGCCGAGCGCGAACGCGACCGGCATCTCGATCGTGAGCAGGATGAGGAGCACCGCGAGTGTGATCGCGATGATGAATGAGGTGTCGAGAACCATCGTGGATTCCTAGGTGTCCGAATGCCGCGGTCAGACGATCGCGCCGGCGGCGGGATCGGTGGCCTTCGCGGGGACGGGCTTGCGCCCGAGAGCGATGAGGACGTTGTTCCAGATCGCCACGATGTAGACCGGCAGCGTGAGCGCCAGTCCGACGACGATCAGTGTGCGGGCGGGCCAGAGCGGCCAGCGCGCGAGACCGAACTTGTACTCGCCTCCCGTGAAGGAGTCGAGAGCTCGGGTGCCCGTCGCCCAGAGCATCCACACGAGGAGCACGGCGACGAGGGTGAAGGCCACCGCCCGAAGGACGGCGGTGATGCGACCGGGAAGCGCATCGGTGAGCAGCGTGAGGGCGATGTGCGCACCGGAGTAGGCGCAGTAGCCGAACGCCAGGAACACGAGCGCCACGAGCAGAGTCTCGGAGACCTCGACCATTCCGGGGATGGAGCGGTTCGTGATGAACCGCGCCACCGCGTCGGTGGTGATCGAGATCGCGAGGAGCATCGTGAGCGATGCGGCGATGACGGCGGCGATCTGCGATGCCCGTCCGTTGAAGGCGTCAACGTACTTCATGTCAGCTCTCTTCTGCGCTTCCCGGTCAGTGAATCAACGCTCGGCGAAGCGAGCGGCGCAGTCAGCCAGCGGCGAGACGCGGCTGTCCTCGTCGGCGGCGAACTCCTCGAGGTAGCCGCGGTACTCCGCGAGCACGGCCTCGGGGTCCTCGATGCCGGCCGACTTGGCCGTCTCGATCCACATCTTCTCGGCCTTGTCGCCCGTGAGCTTCTTGAACTTGGCGATCTCGGAGTCCGACCAGCGGGTCAGCGTGACGTTCTCCTGCTCGAGCATGTAGTCGCACTGGCCTGCAGCGGTCTTGGCGAAGGCCTGGATGCCCTCACCGGTGTTGAGGCGCTCGGTGGCCGAGTCCCAGACGGCCTTCTGGCCCTCGGAGAACTTGTCGTAGGCACCCTGCGAGATCCACATGCCGATGGTGATGTAGTGGCCGTAGCCGGTGTCGGTCCAGTGGTCGAGCACCTCGGTGAGCTTGTACGAGATCGGCGCGTCGATGTTGTTCGCGACGCCGTCGATGACGCCGCGCTCGACGCCTTCGTACATCTCGCCCGCGGTGAGGGCGATGGGCGAGGCGTTGACGGCCTCCATCGCGGCGAGCATGCCGTCGCCGACCGCGCGGATGCGCTGACCGTTGAACGACTCGGTGCTCTCGAGCGGGGTCTTCGAGCCGAACAGCGAGGCGCCGGCCGACCAGTATCCGACGTTCTTGAGGCCGATGCGGGCGCTCTCGTCGTTGAAGATCTCGTTGCCCTTGGTGAGCTCGTAGAACGCGCGCATCATGGCCGCGTTGTCGTCGGTCATGAACGGGAGCGCGCTCAGGTTCTGCAGCGGGAACTTGTCGGGGGTGTAGCTCGCGGGCACAACGCCCATGTCGGCACGGCCGTCGACGACGCACTGCACGATCTCGGCGCTCGGGCAGAGCGACTCGGCGGCGAAGTAGTCGAACGTGATGGAGCCGTCGGATTCGGCCTCCACCGTGTCGAGGAACCAGTGCACGAGGTCGGCGTTCGGAGTGCCGTCGAGCAGGAAGCTCGCGACGCTCAGCGTGACGGGCTTGTCAGCGCCGTCCTCGTTCGCGCTGCCCGCTTCGGACGCGCTCGAACAGCCGGCAAGCACGAGTGCTGCGGCCAGGCCACCGGCGATGACAGCGCCTGCGCGCCGTCCCGCCATCGCGGCGTTCTTCATGGAATCTCCCATCATCTTTGACGGCATGCGTTACACAGCCATAGGGGTCGTCGGCGCAAGGGGATGCGTCAACTGGATCACTATGGGCAGGCCTGCACGCCCGCACCAAGTCGGTGAGAATACGTGCACCCCTCCCCCGATCTCCGGATATGGTGATGCGTCATGGAACGCCCGTCGCGCATCGGCGCGTGGCGAGATATCCGCTGAAAGGCCTTGGCAATGGAGTCCACCCGCGAACTGCACAGAGTTGCACACCTCTACTACATCCAGTCGATGACCATGGAGGCGATCGCCAAGGACCTCAGCACCTCGCGCTCGACCGTGTCGCGCATGCTCGAGCGCGCTCGACAGATCGGGATCGTCTCGATCGAGGTGCACCCGCCGACCGACCAGGATCCGCACCTGCACCGCACCCTCGCCCGCCGCTTCGGCATCACCGCGCACCTCGTGCCGATCCCGCGCCTGCTGAACGATCTCGACACGCACGAGCGAGTCTGCGGCGCCGCCGCGGCCCTGCTGGAGCGCTTCTTCGGCAGCGGCCAGAGCCTCGGGGTCGCCTGGGGGTCCACAACCAACGCCATCTCACGTCAGCTCGGCGAACACCGCCTCGTTCGCTCTCGCGTCGTACAGCTGAACGGCTCCGGCTCCCCCGTGGGCGGCGACTTCGCGAGCGACATCCTGCAGCGCTTCGGCTCGGCCTTCGATGCCGACGTGCAGCTCTTCCCCGTGCCGGCGTTCTTCGACGATCCGGAGGCCAAGCGGATCATGTGGAAGGAGCGCAGCGTCCGTCGCGTGCTCGACATGCACGCCACGCTCGACATCGCGCTCTTCGGCATCGGCTCGCCGCGCGCGGAGGTGCCGAGCAAGATCTACCGCGCCGACTACCTCACCCGCTCGGACGCCGAATCGCTCGTGCAGTCGGGAGTCGTGGGCGACATCGCCACCGTCTTCTTCCGCGCCGATGGCAGCACGAATGACATCCCGCTCAACGCCCGTTCCACCGGCCCGTCATTCACGGTGCTCCGCCGGGTGCCTCGCCGGATCTGCGTCGTCTCCGGCAAGAGTCGGCTGCTCGCCCTCCGCGGCGCGCTCGCGGCGGGGCTCGTCACGGATCTGGTGATCGACGAGCCCAGCGCCTCGTGGCTGGTCAAGAGCCTGGGAGCGTAGGCGAAGGAGCGCACGTTCGCACACGCCCCGTGCACCTTCTCCCATCTTTCGCAAGAATTCGTCGACTCCGGAACGCCCTGTCTGCCCCAGCGGGCGACCGAGATCCCTCCCCGAACTCCGACCCCGCGCGCTCCGCTCGCGTTAGGTAGACGGTGTCCAAGTTTGTAGACTGTCGAACTATGACTCGTCAGCATGCACACGGCGCGAACCGCTCGCGTATCCGCAGCTTCGCTCTCACCGCCGTCGGCGCACTTCTCGGAGCGAGCGTCCTCATCCCGGTGAGCGAGCCGAGCCACGCCGCCACCGCAGGCGCGCACGTCCACCGGGAGACGTTCACCTCACCCACCGGCACGAACTGGATCGTTCCCCCCGGCCGAACCTCGGTCACCCTCGAGGTCGCCGGTGCGAAGGGCGGCACCAGCTGGTGGGGCTCGGGCGGCGATGGCGACAAGCTCACCTTCGACCTCCCCGTGACCCCCGGTGACACCCTCACCTTCTACGGAACCTCCGAAGCGGATGGACGCAACGGCGGCAAGGGCTGGGTCAACGGCGGCAAGGGCGGCGACAAGTCGGGCTCCGGACGCGTCGGAGCGGGCGGTGGTGCCGCGGCAGCCGTCAAGCTCAACGGCGAACTGGTCGCCGTCGCCGGCGGCGGCGGCGGCGCCGGCGGTCCCGCCTGGGTGCAGGGGCACACAGTCGGAGGGGACGACCTTCCCGGCGGCAACGGCGGCAACGCCGGTCAGAGCGGATCCGCCGGGTACGCGCGCAGCGGCACCCACCCCGGAGCGGGCGGCGCGGGAGCGGCGCGCGCCTTCGGCAGCGGCGGCGGTAACGCGAGCTCCGCAGCCACCTTCTCGGAAGGCGCGGGCGGCGGCGGAGGCGGAGGCGGCTACGCCTCGGGCAACGGCGGCAGCTCCGGCAAGAAGTACAACGGCCACGGTGCGGGCGGCGGCGGAGGCGGTGGCTCCAGCTGGACCAAGCCGGGACTCACGCCCACCATCGAGCCTCACGACGGCCACGAAGGCTACGTCACGGTGATGTGGGAAGCTCCCGTGGAGCTGTCGGCGCGCGTGCTGAACCCCACCATTCAGGCAGATGCCCCCGTGTACCTCCACGTCTCGGCGACCGAGACGGGCACCGCCAAGGAGGTGTACGGCGAGTTCACCATCTCCGAGGGCGGAACGCGCCTGAAGAACTGGTTCGGATACCAGCAGATCGTCGAGCTGAATCTCACCCCCGGAACGCACACGATCACCGTCGAGCACTGGGAATGGGGCTCCGCGACCATCCGCAAGACCATCGAGATCGATGTGCCGCATCCTGCCCTGCAGGGCGGTCTCGGCGAAGCCGAGCCGGTGTCGATCGACCTCGACGTCGACCTGGCGGACCTGCCGCACGACGCTCCGCTGATCCTGGCCGGCCAGCTGCTCGGCGCCCACGGCGGAACCCCGGCCGGCGTCACGGTGCGCGCCGGATGGGGAGACACCGCCGTGGGCGGCACGACGGATGCTGACGGGCGTTTCACCCTCACCCTCCCGGCCCCGGGAACGGTCGGTCCTCACGAGCTGCACATCACCACCGATGCGACGAGCCTCTTCGCGGCGGCGCCGCTGCTGGAGCTGCCCGTGAACGCGATCGGCACCCCCACCACGGTCGAGCTGCACGTGCCGGTCACGAGCTTCGCGTACGGTGAGCCGATCGACGCGACCGTCACGGTCTCGGCCCCCACAGGGGTGCCGAGCGGTCTGGTGGTTCTGGCCGACGACGAGGACCTGATCGGCTTGGCGGCACTCGACGCCGACGGCGAGGCGAGCTTCACCGACATCTTCGTGCACCCGGGCACCACCGCTCTGCGCGCCCTGTATGCGGGTGATGAGCACTTCGACGACTCGGTCTCCACCTCCGTGCCGGTCGTCGTGACCGCCGCCCCCACCACGACGAGCCTCAGCGCGTCGAGTCTCACGGGCCACGCGGGCGACCTCACCGCCATCCGCGTCACGGTGCAGGCCGCCGCGGGCAGCGTGCTGGAACCGAACGGGATCGTCGAGCTTCTCGTCGACGGCGACGTCTTCGACACCGCCTCCGTCGGATCCGACGTCGACACCACCGCGCGCGACGGCGTGATCGCGTTCGATTTCGACACGACGGAGCTTCCCGCGGGAGACCTCGCTCTTCAGGCGCGCTTCGTGCCCGGGCCGGGCTATGAGGCATCCGAGTCCACGACGGTGCCTCTGACGCTCGATGCACACGACGTGCACCTCTTCGTGAGCCCGTCGAGCATCGAGATCACCGAGGGTGAGACGGCCGTGGTCGCAGGCCACGTCGAGGTTCTGGGGCACGAGGACGGCGGACTCGTGCGCGTCGCGTCGAGCGCCCCCAGCCCTGAGGGAGCACTCGTCGCATCCATCGACGGCGAGGAGATCGGATGGGCCCACATCGATCCCGACACCGGGTCGGCGGAACTCTCCCTCTCGTCGCTGCCGCGGGGCAGCGGATCGCTGCGGATCGCCTTCATCCCCGACACCCCGGCGCTCGCCTCCGCGCAGCAGGAGATCGCCTACCGGGTGCTCGCAGCACCTGCTCCCGCGCCTGCGGACTCGTCGCTGGCGGACACCGGCGCATCCGGCGATGCCCCGATCGTCGCTCTCGGAGCAGCAGTCATCGCGCTTCTCGGAACCGCGCTGCTCGTGCTCCGTCGACGCGCGGCGATGAACCCGCTGCAGGAGAGCATCCTGTGACAGCCCGCACGCGCATGCGCTCCGTCGCCGCGGGAGGAGCAGTGGCGATCGCCGCCGCGCTCATCGTCGTGCCCTCGACAGCCTCACACGCTGCCGACCCGGTGATGCAGACCCACACGTTCTCGGCGACGAGCGGCACCACCTGGGTGGTGCCGGCGGGCGTCACCCAGGTGCAGGTGAGCATGAGCGGCGCCGCTGGGGGAACCTCGGCGACGGTCGCCGGTGGGCGTGCGCACCACGTCGCCTTCGATCTGACCGTCGCGCCGGGCGATCGACTGACCGCATATGGAGCCACGTCCGGCGCAGTCACTGCCGGCGGGCGCGGCTACATCAACGGCGGCTCCGGGGGCGACCGCTCCGACCCCGCCAAGAAGGGTGCAGGCGGTGGCGGCGCCGCCGCCCTGCTCAAGAACGGCAGCCCGGTGGCGATCGCCGCCGGCGGCGGCGGCGCCGGAGGCAGCTCTTCTCGATGCACGGTCGTCGCGGGCTGCGTCATCCTCGGCGGGACCGGAGGTGACGCGGACGCGCCCGGTGCACCCGGCCAGACCGTGCGCACCACCCACCCCGGCGCGGGCGGGGCCGCGGCCGACCGTCCCGGGAAGTCCGGCGGCAACGGCAGCGGCGCTGCGTCCTTCTCCGCAGGCGGCGGAGGAGGAGGCGGTGGTGGCGGCTACGCATCCGGCTCCGGCGGCAGCTCGGGCAAGAAGTTCGACGGCGCGGGAGCGGGCGGCGGAGGCGGCGGGGGGTCGAGTCTCGTGCCGGCAGGCGGCCAGCTCACCCTGAGCACGCACACGACCGGGTTCGTCACCATCTCCTACCCCGCGCCCGTGCAGCTCGCGATCACTCCCCTGTCATCCGAGACGTTCGCGAGTGCCGCCACCTACGTCCGCGTGTCGGCGACCGAGCCGACGACGGGGGCGAACGTCTCCGGCACCTTCCGGGTGCGCGTCGACGGCACACAGGTGTCCGCGTGGAACGGCACGGGAGCCATCATCGAGCTGAACCTCACCGCAGGCTCGCACCTGGTGGAGGCCGAGCACCTCTCTGTGAGCGGCAGCGTCACGCGTGCCAGCACGACCATCACCGCGGTCGCCCCTGCGCTCCAATCGGAGCCTGGTGCGCTCATCACCCCGATCATCGATCTGGATCACTTTCCGCATCAGGTGGGCGTCAGCCGCCTCCTGACTGTGAGCGGAACCATCATGGGGCCGGACCTGACTCCGCTGGAGGGCGTCTCGGTCGGGGCGGGCGAGAACGGCACCCTGCAGTCCGTCACCACCGGACCGGATGGACGCTTCTCCATCGGGCTCAGCATCAACGGGCAACCGCGCGCCACAACGATACATGTTCGCACCGCAGGCAGCTCGTCTGTGGCGGCGTCCCCGCTTCTCGAACTGCCGATCCGTGTCGTGGGCGAGGTCTCACTGACTCATCTCACGGCGACGCCTGCGTCGTTCTCCTACGGCACTCCCACCACCCTCACCGTGTCGGTCTCCCCCGAGGACGGCACCCAGAGTCGCCCTGCGAGCGGGGCGGTGCACATCATGGATCAGGAGCGACTGGTCGCCTCGGGGACGCTCGGCGCAGACGGCACTCTCACGGTGACCGGGGTGTTCGCGCACCCGGGCACGACGGAGCTCGTGGCGCACTACGTCGGCGACGACCTCTTCGGGGAGAGCTCGTCCGCCGCGCTCCCCGTCACCGTGAGTCCCGCGGCGACCACGACCACGCTCAGCGTCTCGTCGCTCACCGGTCGCGCAGGCGACCTCACCGCGATCCGTGCCACGGTGTCCGCAGAACCGGGCAGCGTTCTCGAACCTGCGGGACACCTGGAGCTGCTGGTGGATGGCGACGTGTTCGCCTCCGCCTCGATCGGAGAGGATGCCGATGCCTCTCCGCGCGATGGGGTCGTGGCGTTCGATCTCGACACCGACGAGCTTCCTGCGGGTGATCTCGTGCTCAGCGCGCGCTTCGTGCCCGGCGACGGCTACAGCGGTTCGGAATCCGACCCCCACCCGCTCACCCTGACAGCACAGCCGACGCAGCTCTTCGTCAGCCCCTCGAGCATCGAGATGCGGGAAGGAGCCGCAGCATCGATCTCCGCCCATGTGGAGATCCTCGGCGACGGCGGGCTCCAGCGTGCCGCGGCACGCGAGATCGAGGGAAGCATCGTCGCGTACTGGGAGGACGACGTGCTCGCTGCGACCGAGGTGGAACCGCAGACCGGCACCGCCGAGCTGGAGATCGCCGGGCCTGCGACGAGCGGAACCCTGCGTCTGGTGTTCATCCCCGACACGATGAGCCTCGCCTCGTCCGAACGCAGCGTGCAGATCACGGTTCCGGGATCCGCCGACACCCTCGCCGCCACAGGCGTCTCGGCGTCGGTGCAGGGGGTCGCGGCGGCAGCCGCGGCGCTCATCCTCCTCGGCTGCGTGCTGACCACCATGCGTCGCCGACGCGCGCGCATCTAGTGCGCACGCAGAAAGGGCCCCGCGGATCGCTCCGCCGGGGCCCTTTCTGCGTCTGGCGAGTAGATCAGGCGCTCTGCAGCTGCGCGTCGCTCACGATGCGCCCCGACTGCTCGGGAACGATCCAGTCAGAGAGATCGAAGCCCATGGAGCGGGCCGTCTCGAGGTAGCTGTCGGCGACCGCCGCATCCACCTGCGGGGTGCGCGCGAGCAGCCACAGGTTCTTGCGATCGGGGGTGCCGACGAGCGAGTGCGCGTAATCGTCATCGATCCGCAGCACCCAGTAGTCGCCCTCGGTGAACGGGATCCAGCGCAGGAACTCGGGCAGGAACGACACGCTGAGCTCGCTCGTCTTCTCCCCCGATTGCTTCGCGCGCCCCACGCTCTGCGTCGGCTCGCCCGTGCCGTCGATGCAGCGGTTGTCGACCCGGATGGTGCCGTCGTCGTTCGCGGAGTAGTGCGCGGTGATGTCGCGCGCGCCCTCCGGCTCCCACCTGAGCGGCAGGCGTCCGATCTCGAACCACTGCCCCAGGTAGCGGTCGGTGTCGAGGTGGTCGATGGCCCGGACCTCGGCGTCGTCGGTCATGCGGTCTCCCTTCATCGGTGCCGACGAGCCTGTCAGCACGCCCTGAGCACGCACTCAGGTTCCCGCCGGGCGGACGCGAGAGGGCCCCCACCTCATCCGGCAGGGGCCCTCTCGCATGTCACGAAGCGCGTCAGCCCTTCGTGGCGATGCTCACGATCTTCGGGGCGCGCACGATCACGTTGACGATCTCACGGTCGGCGGTGAAGCGCTGCACGTTGGCGGAGGAGCGCGCGAGCGCCTCGAGCTCCTCGGGCGCGATCGACGGCGACACCTCGAACTTGTCGCGCACCTTGCCGTCGACCTGCACGACCGCGACGACCGAGTCCTCCACGAGAAGCGCGGGGTCGGCCTCCGGGAGCACCTGGTGGGCGACCGAGGGAGCATGGCCGAGCTTGGCCCACATGTCCTCGGCCGTGTAGGGCGCGAACAGCGACAGCAGCACGGCGGTCACCTCGACGGCTTCGCGCACCGCGGGGTCGGCGGCGCCGGCACCCGAGTCGATCGTCTTGCGGATGCTGTTCACCAGATCCATGAGACGCGCGACCACGACGTTGAACTTGAAGCCCTCGATGAGCCCGGGCGCATCCGCGAGCATGCGGTGCGTCACGCGGCGGAGCTTCGCGTCGCCGGCAGCGACGTCGACACCGGGCTCCGAGGTCACGTCGTTCGCGGCCCGCCAGGCACGTGCGAGGAACTTCGCCGAGCCGCCGGGCGAGACATCCGCCCAGTCGATGTCGTCCTCGGGCGGGCCCGCGAACGCCATCGTGAGGCGCACGGCGTCGACGCCGAACTCGTCCAGCTGGTCGGAGAGGCGCACGATGTTGCCGCGGCTCTTCGACATCGCCGAGCCCTCCATGAGCACCATGCCCTGGTTGAGCAGCGCCGTGAACGGCTCCTCGAAGTCGATGTAGCCGAGGTCGAAGAGCAC
>JAEYUT010000177.1 GCA_023432305.1 Actinomycetes bacterium | reverse complement strand
TCGCCACCCTCGACACCCTTCGCCCCACGGCCCGCCGCTACCCCGCCCCGCGCATCGTCGCGAAGCCGGCTCCCGCTCCTGAGCCCGAGCGTCCGCGCATCCGCGCCGTGCCCGACGGCACGGAGGCGCGCGGCTTCGCGCTGTATGTGGGCGTCGACGAGCAGAAGGCAGCCGCCGCGGGCGTGACGCTTCCGCAGCTGGTGGAGGCGCTCAAGCGCACCATCGCCGACCTCGTCCCGGACGCCGGGACCTACGCCGCCGTCGCTCTCGCCCCCGAGGGTGCGGGCGGCCGCGATGTCGACGTCGTGCGGCTCGCCCTGCAGGATCCGGCGGCCCTCGCGAAGCACCGCCAGGCGGCGGCCCCCGTGGAGGCGCCCGAGCCGAAGGGCGGCGTGGTGATCGACATCTCCCGCAAACGCGTGCAGCTCGACGGCGAGACCGCGCCACTCACCTACAAGGAGTTCGAGCTGCTGCAGTTCCTCGTGCTGCGCGAGGGCCGCACGATCGAGCGCGCGGAGATCATCAGCACCCTGTGGGCTGACGGCGGGGATGACATCCCCAACGAGCGCACGATCGACGTGCACGTGCGCCGCCTGCGCTCGAAGCTCGGCGCCTACGAGGACATCGTGCGCACGGTTCGGGGTTCGGGCTACCGGTTCGACCGCCACGCGGATGTCACGATCCGCTGGGCGTCGACACCGTCTCCCGACGTCTTCTGATCACGCGCGGCTGATCCGGGGCTCGGCGGGCGCGTCGCACGCCGCTGCCCGATGACGATGCCCGTGAGCGCGAGCGCGATGCCGATCCCCTGCAGCGCTCCGAGGGTCTCGCCGCCGAGCAGCACGCCGAGAAGCACCCCCGTGACCGGGTTCAGCAGGCCGATGATGCCGACGGTTCCGGCCGGCAGCTTCTCGAGTCCGATGAACCATACGACGTTCGCGATCGCGGTGCCGACGAGTCCCACGTAGGCGATCGCGAGCCATCCGGATGCGTCGAGCGCGGGCGGCGGACCTTCGACGCCGACGGCGACAGCGGTGAGCAGCACCCCTCCCACGACGAGCTGCCAGGCCGTCGTCGTGATCGGATCGGCGGTCGCGCGCCATCTGCGAGTGAGGATCTGCGCGACCGCCGAGGTGATCAGTCCGGTGACCGAGGCGGCGACACCCCATCCGTCGATCGCGCCGACCGCTCCGCCCACGAGCAGGATGACCCCGAGGATGCCGATGCCGGCGCCGATGAGCATGTGCACCGTGGGGCTCTGCTTCAGCATGAGCCAGCCGAGCAGGGCGAAGACGAGCGGCGACGCGGCCATGATCGATGCGGCGACCGAGGTGGGGAGCAGCTGCGAGGCGATGTAGAGCAGCAGGAAGAACCCGCCCACGTTGAGCACACCGAGCACGATCGTGCGCCACCATCCGATGTCGTGCGGGAGGCGTGGCGCGATGAGCAGCAGCAGGATGCCGGCGGGCAGAGCGCGGAGTGCGGCACCCCACAAGGGCTGGTCTGCGGGGAGCCAGTGGCTGGTGACGAAGTACACGCTGCCCCACGCGATCGGCGCAACCGCAGTCACCAGAATCCACCGCCATTTACCTTCCATGGAAGTGAATAACCGGACTTCCGGGGTTACTATTCCCGAATGGTGGAAGATCAGGTCGACGGCATCCAGGCCGCGTGGCGCCGCGAGAGACCCGACCTCGATCCCAGTCCGCAGGGTGTCATCGGGCGGCTCCACCGTCTTGCCGATGCCCTGCGAGACGACCTCACGGCGGTGTACCGACAGCATGGCCTCGGGGAGGGCGACTTCGACGTCCTCGCCTCACTCCGCCGCGTCGGCGCCCCGTACGAACTGCACGCCGGCGAGCTCGCGCAGCACACGATGGTGACGACGGGCGGCATGACGAAGCGGCTCGATCGACTCGAGCGTGCGGGGCTCGTGAAGCGGCGAATCGATGACGCGGATGCGCGCATCCGTCGCGTCGCCCTCACCGAACGCGGGCTGCAGGTGATCGACGCGGCCTACACAGATCACATGGAGAACGAGCACCGGCTGCTCGCGGTCGTGCCGCCCGAGGACCGCGAGGCGCTCCAGCGCATCCTGCGCAGCTGGCTGCTCGCCCGCGACACCAGCAGCTGAGCTCGCCCGGGTACCGAGCCCGCGTGCCCCTGTCGAGCGTCGCCCGCCGGGCGTAGCGTGACGGGATGGACGTCATCCTGATTCCCGGTTTCTGGCTGCGCGGCGACTCGTGGAGCGAGGTGACCCCGGTGCTCGAGGCGGCGGGACACCGCGTGCACCCGATCACCCGCCCCGGGCTCGGCGACGGAGACGACACCGCAGCCGTGACGCTCGCGGATCAGGTCGCCGCGATCGTCTGGGCGATCGACGAGATCGACGGCCCGGTCGCGCTCGTAGCGCACTCGGGCGGTGGGCCGATGGCGTACGCGGCGGCCGAGCAGCGGCTGGAGGACGTGGCGCACATCGTCTATGTGGACACCTGGCCGCTGCCCGCGGGCGCCGCGGTCAACCCCGGGCTCCCCGTCGTCGATGGCGTGATCCCGCTGCCCGAGTGGTCGGTGTTCGACGAGGAGGATCTGCGCGATCTCGACGACGCGACCCGCGCGCGGTTCGCCGCGATGGCCGTACCGGAACCGGCGAGCTCGGCGCGCGACGGCCAGCCGCTCGGCGAGGGGCTCGGGCGCCGCGCGATCCCGTCAACCGTGATCGCCACCTCACGCTCCGAAGCCGAGTACCGCGAATGGTTCGACGAGCCCTTCTTCGCGGAGCTGGTGAC
>JAEYUT010000158.1 GCA_023432305.1 Actinomycetes bacterium | reverse complement strand
GGTACGGGGCCCAGTTCGGCAGCGGCGAGGACGCCCTGCGGGCCCATGCGATCGCGAAGAAGCTGAGCGCCGAGACGCTGCCGCGCCTGCTCGCTCGCGCCAACGAGGTCATCGGCAAGACGCGCATGCGTCCGTTCACGACGATCGCCGAGCTCGACATCTACCTGCGGCTGCTCCACGACCTGCGCGACACCCTCGACCGCTTCGAGCCGAGCGTCTTCGACCGCTCGCTTGCGGAGCTCATCGTCGCCACCGCGCCGCGCCGCGAAGCTCCCGAGATGTCGGCCACCAACCGCCGGCGCCTCAAGAAGCTCGCGCGCGAGTACGTGCGCCCCGGCATGCATGTCTCCGATCTGCACGACGCGCTCAGCTCGATCCAGCAGCAGCGCATCCTCTGGCAGCGCTACGTCGCCGTCGGCGTCACCCCCGAGGTTCCCACGGGCGTCTCGGATGTGCAGGTGGCGCTGCAGCAGGTCGTCGCGGATCTCGCCGAGCTCGACGCGCCGCTCGGCACCCAGCTGGCGAACCTGCCGCTGCATCAGCTCGTCGATGTGCTCGCCCAGCTCGCCGTCGAATCCGATGTGCTCCTCAACCTGCAGGAGCGCAGCAACCTCATGAAGAAGCTGCGCGACCTCGACCTCGAGCCCCTCATCCTCGACCTCGCGGAGCGCCACGTTCCCGAGGAACAGGTCGCGGCCGAGCTCGAGCTCGCCTGGTGGCGTTCCGCGTTCGACGGTCTGCTCACGGGCGACCGCGCCCTCCTCGGTGCGAAGACCGAGGTGCTCGAACGGCTCGAGGCCGACTTCCGTCTCGTGGATGAGGCGCACCAGCAGGGCAATGCGGGGCTGCTCGCGTGGCAGCTGGCCGAGAACTGGCGCATCGGCATCGTCGACTGGCCTGAGGAGGCCGCTGCGCTCAAGCAGCTCATCCTCACCGACGAGCTCACCTCCGAGAGCCTGCAGCGCCTCGCACCGCACCTCTCTCGGACGGTGGCACCTGTCTGGCTCGCGTCGCCCTACGAGGTGCCGGAGGTCGCGGATGCGGTCGCCATCGACGCGGTGATCCTCATGATGCGGGTGCCACCACGATCGCCGAGAACGTGGGCGCGATCCGTCGTGCGAAGCAGGTCGTCGCGTTCGGCGACCCGGTGACGCAGACGCCCGCTCCCTTCCGAATCGGTCTCGCCGAGGGCGAGGAGCCGATGGCTGTCGGCTATCCGTCGCCGCACCGCCCGATGCCGGTCGGTCGCCCGGAGACCGCTGAGCCTGAGGAATCTGGCGAGACGCCCGCGGCCTCGGAGGACGTCGAGCTCATCGAGCCCGACGAGACCACCACCGCGGCACCGGGAGACGACCTGCACGGTCAGTCCGCGTTCGCGCGCCTCGCGTCCGTGCTCCCCTCCCTCACCCTCACCCGCAGCTACCGCGCGGGCGGCGAGGATCTCGCGGAGCTCGTGAACCGCCGCTTCTACGGCGGACGCATCGACGCGCTCCCGTGGGCAGGCTCCTTCCTCGGCCACGGCAGCCTGTCGCTCGACTACATCGAGAACGGCACGGGCCTTCCCGACCCGGACAGCGGCGCCGTCGAATCGGTCGATGCCGAGGTCGCGCGCGTCGTCGAGCTCGTGATCGAGCACGCCGCCACGCGTCCGCGCGAATCGCTCATGGTGGTGACGGCCTCCGAGAAGCACGCCGTGCGCGTCATGAACGCGGTGCTCGCGCAGATGTCGAGCCATCAGGCGCTCAGCGAGTTCCTGTTGGGTGAGCGCACGGAGCACTTCGCCGTGCTGCCCGTCGAGCGCGCCGTCGCCCAGAGCCGCGACCGGGTGATCTTCTCGATCGGCTACGGACGCACGCCGCACGGCCGCGTGCTGAGCGACTTCGGTGCCCTCGGTCAGCCCGGTGGCGAGCGTCTGCTCGCCGTCGCGATGACCCGCGCCCGCCGCTCGCTCGTGATCGTCACGTGCGTGAAGGCGGACGACCTCGACGAGGAGCGGATGAAGCACGGTGCCGTCGCGCTCGCGCAGCTGCTGCGCGAAGTGGCAGCCCGCCGCGCCGAGCCGCCGCTGCCCGACGACTCCGACCCGACGCTCGTCGACCTCGCCCGTCGGCTCGAGGCGCGCGGCCTGCGCGTGGCTCTCGGGCACCGCGGCAAGCTCGGTCTCGTGGTCGCGAACGGCGGAAAGTGCATCGTCGTCGACACCGACTCCGTGTTCGAAGGTCGTGTGCTGCGCGAGGCGCTGCGCCTGCGTCCCGAGGTGCTGCGTCGCCTCGGCTGGCACTACACGCGCGTGCACGCCTTCGAGCTGTTCGCCGATCCGGATGGCGTCGCCGACCGCATCGCGCGGTTCGCGGGGCTCGCCGGCGGACCGATCACCGAGGAGATCCCCGTCGTTGGAACCGTGCACGCCAGCTGACGACGAGAGTGCCTCCGGTGCCGCAGGTTCGGATCAGGTGACGCCCGATCCGGCATCCGCCTCCCGGACGCCGCGGCGACCCCATCGGCGCGTCACCACGCCCCCGCCACCGGGAAGCGACCCGACACCGCTGCCCGAGCCGCCGCGGCTGCCCTCCGGCGACAACGATGAGCGGATGCGGCGCGAGAAGCCGCCGCACTACTGATCGCATGAGAGAGGCCGCCGCGCGTTCGCGCGACGGCCTCTCTCGATGACGCTCGGTCAGCCCTGCTTCTGCTCCGCGAGCAGATCGCGGATCTCGGCGAGGAGCTGGGTCTCGGTGGGGCCCGCCTCCTCATCGGCGAGGCCCTTCTTCGCCGACTGGCGCTCGCGCAGCTTGTTGACCGGCAGAACCAGCAGGAAGTACACCACGGCGGCGACGATGAGGAAGTTGATC
>JAEYUT010000018.1 GCA_023432305.1 Actinomycetes bacterium | reverse complement strand
CGATCGCCGGCTCCTCCGTGCTCCCCCCGCGCCACCTCGCGACGCTCACGACGCTCGGACTGCGGATGCTGCACCAGGGCGGCCCTGCGTGGAATCTCGGATTCCGGGGCGATGAGGCGCCCGCGCTGCTCACGGGGGTGATCGCGCACGCGATCCGGCGCCTCCCGGATCTCGGGGCCGCGGCTCCCGGACTGGTGCTCGGCACCCTCGCCCACACGGTGGGCTGGCCGGTGGTGCGCGGCGGCAGCGGCCGCATCGCCGATGTGCTCGCCGCCGACCTGCTGGCTCACGGCGGGGTGATCGAGACGGACGCCGAGGTGAGCTCGCTCGCCGAGCTCGACGCCGACATCGTGATGCTCGATGTGACGCCACGGGCGTTCGCCCGCATGGCGGACGGCCAGCTGCCGGGCGGCTACGCGCGGATGCTGCGGCGGTTCCGCTACGGCGACGGCGCCGCGAAGGTCGACCTCGCGCTCGACGGGCCCGTGCCGTGGGCCGACCCTTCCCTCAATGAGGTGGTGACGCTGCACCTGGGCGGCACACGGGCCGACATCGCCCGAGCCGAGGCGGAGGTCGCGGCGGGGCGGCATCCGGAGCGCCCGTACGTGCTCGTCTCGCAGCCGAGCGTCGTCGACCCCACTCGGGCTCCCGGCGGGCATCACGTGCTGTGGACGTACACGCACGTGCCGCATGGTTCGCCCCTCGACAGGCGCGAGGCGATCATCTCCGAGCTCGAGCGCTTCGCGCCGGGGGTGCGCGACCGCATCCTCGCCGTGTCGTCGCGCAGTGCCCAGGATGTGGAGCGGCACGACGTGAACGACGTGGGCGGCGACATCGCGGCGGGTGCGGCGTCGTTCCGTCAGCTGGTGGCACGACCGCGGCTGTCGGCGACCCCGTGGCGCACGCCGCTGCCCGGCGTGTGGCTGTGCTCGGCGTCGACCGCGCCCGGCCCGGGTGTGCACGGGCAGTCCGGGTGGCTCGCGGCGCGCGCGGCGCTGCGCGAGCTGGGACTGCCGGAGCCCAAGCTCTCCCCCGCCTGACGACGAACGCGGCGGCTTACGCCGACTCGGTCTCCGGCAGGGCGGCCTCGATCGCGGCGATCACGGCCGGATCGTCAGGCTGCGTCTGCGGACGGAAGCGGTGAACGGTGTCATCCGGGGCGATCACGAACTTCTCGAAGTTCCACTTCACGCGTCCGGCTTTGCCATCCTCGTCCGGAACCTGCGTGAGGTGGGCGTACAGCGGGTGCTTGTGGATGCCGTTGACGCGCACCTTCTCCATGAGCGGGAAGCTGACGCCGTAGGTGGTGGAGCAGAACTCCTTGATCTCCTCAGCGGAACCCGGCTCCTGGCCGAGGAACTGGTTGCAGGGGAATCCGAGCACCGTGAGGCCGCGGTCGCCGTACTCGCGCTGCAGCTGCTCGAGCTTCTCGTACTGCGGCGTGAGGCCGCAGCGTGAGGCCACATTGACCACCAGCACCGCCTTGTCGGCGTACTCGGCAAGCGTCGTCGTCTGCCCATCGATCGTCGTCAGAGGAATGTCTCGAATACCCACCTCTCCACGCTAACCAGAGCGCCTATGCGTACGCTGGGCGCATGGCCATGGAGATCACCCACGAACCGGATGCGCACCGCTACACGATGCGCAAGGACGGCGCGATCGTGAGCGTGCTCGAGTACCGCGACCAGGGTCCGAGTGTCGTCTTCCACCACACGGTGACCGTTCCGCAGCACCGCGGGCACGGGTATGCGGCGGATCTCGTGGAGTTCGCGGTCGACGACGTGGAACGCTCCGGACGGAAGATCACCCCCACGTGCTGGTATGTGGCGGAGTGGTTCGACCGCCACCCGGAGCGCGCCGACGTACGGGCCGGCTGACCGCTGAGGCGACGGTCTCAGCGCGGCGTGAGCCGGAACATCCGCAGCTCGCGGCCTGACGAGCGCTCGTAGTCGCGATAGCCGGGCCACTGCCGCTCGAGCCTCCCCCACACGGCCTCGCGCTCGGAGTCGGGGATCAGCTGCGCCCGCACGGCGCGACGCCGGCCGCGGAAGTCGATCTCGGCATCCGGATGCGCGAGCAGGTTGAACGTCCACGCGGGATGTGCGGGGCGCGCGAAGTTGGAGCCGACGACGATGATCGTGCCGTCAGGCTCCGGCAGGCACATGAGGGGCGTGCTGCGGGGTTCGCCGCTGCGTGCGCCGACCGTGTGGAGGGTGAGCGACGGCACGACGACACCGCTGACCGGTGTGCCGCGGGATCCGGTGAACAGCCGCCCCACCCGTTCGACGACAGGCATCATCACCGGGCCGAGGCTCCGGAACGCTCGTGTGCGCGACAGCCATGCGATCGTTCGACGGAGCGGGCCCGGCCGGTGGGCGTTCAGTCGTGACCGCCGAGCTCGGGCGCACCGACCGGGTCGGAGATGTTCACGAGCCAGTCGACCCCGAAGCGGTCCTTCAGCATCCCGAACGCGTCACCCCAGGGGGCGGTCTCGAGCGGGACCGTGACGGTGCCGCCTTCGAGCAGGCCATCCCAGAAGCGGCGGAGCTTCTCGCCGTCGTCACCCGAGAGCGACACCGAGATGCTGGTGCCGGTGGTGTGCGGCATCCCGCTCGGCACATCGGAGACCATGAGGGTGAAGCCATCGGGGGTGTCGAGCTGCCCGTGCATGATGAGCTCCGCCTCGGAGGGGTCGACGGGAGCACCGCCTTCGGCGAACGTCGACATGTTCACCTCTCCCCCGAAGATCCCCTGGTAGTGGGCCAGTGCGTCACGCGCCTGGGCCACCAGGTTGATGTACGGATTGAGCGTCAGAGTCATCGTCAACCTCCTCGGACGCCGCGGTCGGCGCCGCCTCTGCGATTGTCCTCCCGGGGCACCCGAAACGCCAGACACGCGCGGGATTCGCCTCGCGTCATCCGGAGGTCGAAAGACACGGTAATGTAGATGTTCGTGCCGGGAACGGCACAAGCCACGGGCTGTGGCGCAGCTTGGTAGCGCACTTGACTGGGGGTCAAGGGGTCGCAGGTTCAAATCCTGTCAGCCCGACCAGTACAGGCTTATTCAAACCTTTGGACTGAATGGCCCTGTGCAGGACCGGATGAGAGCCTTCCGCGAGATCGCGGGAGGCTCTCTTCGTTTTACGGGCTGTCTCGACCTCTCCGGCGAAGTGGCGCTGTGCACGCCAGTCGTGAAGTGTGGCGTTGACTTCGGTGCGTTCGCTGGTGACGGTGAGGTCTCCATCGGTGATGCGTACAAGGAGGCGCGTGAAGAACGCGCTGAGGAGGTCGCGGCGAACGCTGTCGGGAACCGTTTGGTAGAGCCGTCCTGGTTCGTCGAGTAGATCCGCGTAGGCGAAAGCTTTGTCAACACCGTGCTGGATGCGTTCGGCGGTCTTGGCGAGTCGCTCAGCGATGGCTCCCTTGCGCATGGTGACGTCTTGAAGCCGTTGGCGGAGCTTGTCCACGTTGAGCGTGCCATCGGCCGCCAGATCGATGAGGCGCTCCTCCTGTTGCTCAAGCTTGCGCAGTTCATTCCGGAGGGCGTCCTTCTCCTCTTGGTCCGAAGCCTGTAGAGCTTCGAGTGCGCGCCTCAGCTCGTTCTTTACGTCGGCCAGTTCCTCGGCATCGAAGCGCTCGGCGGCAACGACCCTCGTGACACGCGGCAAGCACCTTCTGTGCCATGGGGAGAAGCGGATTGACGAGTTCATCGTCGAGGCCCTCGACCCAGCCGATGCAGTCCTCGAGGATCTCGTCGCGGTGGGCAACCAGGAGCTCGGAGCGCGCCTCCGGCGACTCCGCGGCGATCAGCATCTTCAGGATCGTGCTGTGTGGGACCCACGCGACTGGGATTCCCTCGTTGTTCACGATCGCTAGCAACTGCGGGAGGTCGCTCAGGCCATCCGGCCAGTTCGACGGAACTTGCCATCCCCGAGTGAGCTTGTCCCAACCGATGCCGCGGAAAGCTTCGAAGAAGCCGCTCGGCATCTCGAAGCCGAGGGAGTGCATCGGAGGCAGGGTGAAGCCCGACACCTTCGGCAAGATGTTCTCGAGCATCTGCTAGTTGGCCTGGTGCAGCCAGACCATATCAGTCAACGCGGCGCGCGCGCTCGACTCGGCGCGAAGGATCGCTTCGTACTGAATCCGCGGGATCAGATTGATGGTCGGAGTTATCGACTTCATCAGGTCGACGATGATGCGCTCCTGCTGCGCCACGATCGCGGAGATGCCGGGAGCTAGTGCAGCCGCAAGTCCGCGGTTCTCTTTCAGGAGCGGATACGACGTAGAGAGTTTCACCATGACCTCCATTGCGCGTCGAATACGAGACCCCGTTGTGGGGACTAGTAGTTGGCCGGGCTACGGGGTCACACGTCTATTGGAGCACCGGCCGCCGACATGGCCGCATTGCCGCGCCGAATCTCGGTATCGCACATCCAGTCGTGGCTCCAATGGGGGTGCTGCTTGGTCGAAGGGTGAACGATAAGTTGTGGCAAGGACCGATATTGGAGCGATTACATGCTCCACTACACGACACTGCGAGGCACCATGCCGCTGGACTTTGACCGACTCGCCGACGAGGCCGAGGCAACGCTCCCGATCGAGCCTCGTGAGGTATTCGAGCTCATTCCCGGGAAAGCAGAGGGGTACGGTTACCTGCGCGATGTTCAGGCGCAGATCCTCACCGCCTGGCACCCTCGCCGCGATGATCGCGACATTGTCGTCAAGGTGAACACCGGCGGCGGCAAGACCATTGATGGCCTTGTCATGCTCCAGAGCTACCTCAATGAAGGCATTCGGCCCGCTCTGTACGTAGCACCGGATCGCTACCTTGTGCGCCAGGCTGTCGCGGACGCGAAGAAGATCGGTCTCGCGGTGGTAACCGATCCTGAGTCTGGTGCCTACCTTTCAGGCGACGCGATCGCGGTCGTCACAGCAGACCGCCTGTTCAACGGCCGATCGATCTTTTCTGACAAGCGCCCAACGGCGTCACGAGTGCCAATCGGGGCCGTCGTGATCGACGATGCGCACGCGGTTATCGCCCGTCTACGAAGCCAGTTCTCGCTGACCATCCCGCGAGAGAACGAATCGTTCGATCGGCTGCTCGACCTGTTCGAGGCGGACCTGAAAGATCAGTCGCCGGACGCGCTTCTCGACATCAAGGAGGCAGCCGGTCCCGGAATCGTGCGAGTTCCCTTCTGGGCGGTCACCGCAAAGATGGATGCCTTGCGGACGATCCTTCGGGCGTACAAGCCAGACAACGATGGGGACTTTCGCCGGGACGCGATCCGCGACGTAGCGCCGCTCTCACGGATTGTGTTCACACCACGAGAAGTCACGATTGTCCCGCCCTGTCCCCCGATCGGGCGTGTCACGAGCTTCATCGAAGCACAACGTCGGATCTTCCTGACGGCGACGCTCGCCAACGACAGCATCCTCGTTACAGACTTCGATGCGGACCCGGAGCTCGTTCGCCGGCCCATCCAACCGCTCACGGCGGGCGATATCGGCGAGCGACTCATCCTTGCTCCGGAAGAAATCAATCCGGCCATCCCAGCTACGCAGATCCGCGACGCGATTAAGAAGCTCAGCCTGCAGCACAACACGCTCGTGATCGTTCCCAGCAACGCCGCGATGGACAAATGGGACGGCCCGACCACGCGGCGCGCCTCTGCAGCAGAACTCGAAGATCTGGTTGCCCAGATGCGGCAGCCGGGCAACCACGTCGGCTTGGTAGTTGTTGCGAACAAGTACGACGGCATCGATCTGCCGCAGAACGCCTGCCGGATCGTTGTCATCGACGGTCTTCCCGAAGCATTCAGCGGTGACGAGCGCCTCGAGGCGCTGATGCAGCGAACCACAGGCGGTGTCGACGATCGACAAGTGCAGCGCATCGAGCAGGGCATGGGACGTGCGGTTCGCAGCACAGAGGACTACTGCGCCGTCTTCCTACGCGGACGTCGACTCGCGCAACTCACAGTGGATCCTCGAATGCTAGAGCGCTTCAGCCCAGCCACGCGGAAGCAGCTGGAGGCCTCGCGAGTTGTAGCGAAGCAGATGCTCGACACGCCCCTATCGAAGATCCTTGAGCCCGTCCAGCAGCTACTTGATCGTGATGCGGGGTGGGTGCGCTACGCACGCCTCCAGTTGCGAGGGGTGCTGCCGGAGCCCGCTCGTGTCGACGACACGGCAGTCGAAATGCGTCGTTCGTTCGACACCGCTGTTTCCGGCGACCTGAATGGGGCGGGCCTCAGGCTTGTGTCCGCTGCCGAGAACTGCGACGACCCGCGGACGGCAGGGAGACTCCTTGAGCAGGCGGCGACCTATTTCGACAAGCTCAACCCGAGTAAGGCGCAAGAGATTCTAGCCCGCGGCCGAACGCTCAACGAGTACGTGCTTCGTCCACTCGCTGGCATCACCTTTGCCCCGCTCGCCTACGAAGGCGCTCAGGCCAACACGCTGTCCACACGTCTCTCCGCGATGTACGGAGCCCCTAGCGCCATGCGCGTTGCCGTCGAGGCGATGCTGGAAAAGCTCGCATTCGATCCGGCAGCAACAGAGCTCTTCGAGGAAGGAATGCTCGAACTTGGGCTCTTCCTCGGCTTCGGTTCCCAGCGGCCCGAGCGACAGCTCGGTCAAGGTCCTGACAATCTCTGGGCCCTCAAGGGCGGCCACTACTGGGTGATCGAAGCCAAGAGCGGTGCCACTAGCGAGTTCATCGCGAAAAAAGACGCCGCCCAGCTCAGCCAATCCATGCTTTGGTTTGGCAGGAAGTATGCGCCGGACCAGTCCGCCACTCCAGTCATGGTGCATCACTCGCGAAAGCTCTACTCGGACGCGACGCCCCCCGAAGGTATGAGGGTCATCAACGGCCCGGTCCTCGGCGAGCTGATCGCCTCAGTGCGTGCCTTCGCGTCGGGGCTCGCGGCGGCCGGCTGGACTGACCCCGCCGTTGTCGCCGGGCTCCTGGAGGGTCATTCACTGACGTCCGATGGCCTGAGCGGTCGCCTCAAGATGACAATGGGCGGAACCGCCTAAGTGTAGTTCCCCGTGAGGTTGTGGACGCGGGAGGCTGGTGTTGATCCGCCGATTCCTGTGTGGGGTCGGTGGTGATTGTAGTGATGGAGCCAGTCGGGGTAGGTGGCTGAGCGGGCGTCGTCGCTGGGATAGAACCGGTCGTAGGCCCATTCGGTGGCGAGGGTTCGGTTGAAGCGTTCGACCTTGCCGTTGGTTTGGGGTCGATAGGGGCGGGTGAACTGGTGTCGGGCGGTGCCGAGTGCTGCGGCGAAGAGGTGGGATCGGTAGCAGGCTCCGTTGTCGGTCATCACTGCCTGAACCTCGAAGCCTGCTTGTTGGAAGAACGAGCGGGCGCGGGTCCAGAAGGCGGCTGCGGTGTCGCTGCGTTCGTTGGCGAGGATCTCGGAGTAGGCGAGCCGGGTGCAGTCGTCGACCGCGTGGTGCAGGAATGCGTAGCCTCGTCCGCCGCGGCCATGTCCGTCGTTGTGTTGCTTTCCGCGTTGTCGGCCGACCATCCGGTGTCCGCCGCCGTCCGGGATGCGCCGAGTTTCTTGATGTCGACGTGGACGAGCTCACCGGGGGTGGCTTTCTCGTAGCGGATCGGACGAGGCTTGCGGACGGGAAGCCCGGTGACCTGATCGACATGGATCAGTAGCGGCATCCGATATCGATCCAGCACCCGCCCGACCGTCGAACGCGGGATGCCGAGGTGGAAGCCGATGCGCTGCGGACCCCAACGACGGGTGAACCGCAGCGCGATGATGCGACGCTCGAGACGCTGTGATGACCTCGAAGGTGAGCAGTGAGGCCGTGAGCTGCGGTCGGTCATCGGCAGACCAGCACGATGACGGGCAGCCCATTTCGCGGCTGTAGTCGGCGAGCACTGGAACCGTTCCGCCGCGCGACGAATCGGCCAGCCCTGGTCGACGATCAACCGGGCAAGCCGAAGCCGGCCCTCCGGCGCCAAAGGCGCATTAGCGTGAGTCACGAAGACCTCCGTGTTGACGATTTGAGTGTGGTAACCCACATCGTCCACGGAGGTCTTCGCTACCTCAAACGATCACAACGTGTCGGGGAAGAACACCTAAGTAGCTACCGGGATGCTCGTATCAACTAGCTGCACTCGCCCGTGAGTTTGTGAAGCCCGGGCTGCGGGGACCAGCGCGCAGCATTCCGATTCCGCGAGAGCAGATGGCAGGGGGTCGGCGCTTCATCTGCGGGGCTGCCGGGATTCGGGCGCCAAAAGGCACCTGGGGAAGGATCTTCCCCAGGTGCCTTTCGAAACTTATGTATTCCGTGTATTGCCTGTGTGGCAAACGTGGTATCCCCCGAGGATATGTGGCCCGGTTGCAGCCACCATCCAAGTGACCGCCGCCCCCGCGTGGTATACCGTGCCGATGTTGTTCTGCGAGACGGAGCGGAAGGACACCCGTACTTGGCCTCCGCTTCCCGCGATACGCGTGGTGTTTGCGCCGTACTGGCCTCCAGAGGCGGTCGCGGTGCTATACGCGCTACACGGCTTCGCCTCCCATGCCCAGTTCTCCCCGAAGTTGACGGGCCCACCCCAGGCAGCAGCCGGGGCAGCGGGGATCAGTGCGATACCAACGAGACCGAGCACGCCGGCGGCCGCTACGTACCACTTCTTGTCTTTCCGGATTCCAGTCCTTTCTCGATGAACTTTCTTTCTCCGAAAGAGTCTCATATTCAACGGTGACTGGCTAGCGTGACTTTAGGGCAGAGACTAGGTTCTTTCGAGGTATGCAGAGGAGCGCGATCGGCGGCAGGAGGAGGAGGGCCAGATCGAAACGAGCGATGTCGAGCAGCAGCTGGGTGGAAACGACCTGATCGAGGCTCTGAGCACCGATTCCAATCATCAACCCGACTTGCGAGGGGACAATGGCAACGACAGCGCACTCAGTCGACAGCATCCAAAGCAGTTCCTTCTCGCTCGCTCCGAGGAGCCGGTAGAGCGCGATATTGCCTCGATGCGCGAACCAATTGCCTAGCAGTACGATTGCACAAACTGCCGCAAGTGCCGCCCAGCCGAACTGGCTGAGTCGTGTTCGAAGTAGTGTCTCTGGGTCTTCCGCGAGATCAGACGGGAGGAGCCTTGCCGCGACGTTCGCGGGTGCGTCGAAGTAGTCGCCTAGGACCGATGAGATGTACCCGGCCGCGGGTGGCCGGGAGAGAACCAAGCAGGATCCGACAGTGCCTTTCGGCGGCGCAGTGGCAACGATAAGCCGGTCGGCATTGATAGTCGGTGCGCGTGCTGGCACCGCGTCGACGTGAATTGTCTTTCCGGGCAATCCGCCAGAGAGGACGACCAACGAGTCGCCGTCGCGGAGTCCTGAGCGTGCTAGATCCGAACCGGCGACGATGCTGGGTGTCGTCCGGGACGCCAACTCCGGCCACGCTGCGCCCGGAAACCGGGGCGTGGTCGTCACTAGACGCATATCAGCCTCTGGCTCAATAGCGATTCGGACGGACTCCCACGACATCACTCCACCAGCCGCAAGTACTCCCTCAACGCCCATCAGCGAGTGGCATCTCACGGCGTCGAGCGGTGCACTGTCACGGCTCACAACTTCGAACACTGTCGCGCCAGCCAGATACTGGTTCTGGGCAGAATCCGCGGCCCGCTGCGTTTCGAAAGCAGTAGTTATTGAGACCCCGATGCCGGCTATGAGACAAATGCTCGCGATCGCAGTCGAGAGCGGAATGTTGGCACGTAGGTTGCGGAATGCTTCAGTGATGCCGAGCACGATTGCGCGTCCTATCCAGTATCGGCGGCAGCCACGCCAGAGGCTGTGCGAGGCTCGAGAAATGTGTGGTCATGAGCGGCTTCACGCAGATCGACGACATGGTCACATTGCTCAGCCACCCAGGCATCATGGGTCGCGACCAGCACTATCGCGCCTTCGCGCGCGGCGGCCACAAGGGCGCGTGTTACACCCTTACGGTTGTCCTGGTCGAGCGACGCAGTTGGTTCATCGGCAAGCAACAGTTCTGGCTTGGCAGCGATCGCGCGTGCCACTGCAACTCGCTGTCGTTCTCCCCCGGAGAGTCGATATGCGCGTTGAGTGGTTGAATCCTTTAGTCCCAACGTTTCTAAGACTTCAGCCGCTCGCTCAAGGGCGTCCGCGCGACTCGATCCGCGAAGTTCATACGCGAGCGCGACATTGTCGAGCGCTGTCCGGCGGACTAGGAGCGGACTGCTCTGGAACATCCAGTGGATGCTTGGCGAACCCTGCTTAGGGTCCGCGCTTGGCGCGCGGCGAATCTCTCCTGCAGTTGGCGCGACTTGTCCAGCAATGCCTGCAAGTAGTGTCGACTTGCCGACTCCCGATGGACCCATCACTGCGACGATCTGTCCTGCAGAAACCGAGAAGCTCAAGTCTGAGAACAAGACCCGGCCCCCTGCGCTCATCGATAGCGAATCAATGGCTAGCTGCATGCCGCTCCTGGCGCGAGCGCACCAACTGCGACTGTCTCCCCGGGGCTGATCGCCCCAGTTACTACGCTCTCACCGGCCAGTCCACCGACGACCTTGACCCCGATGACCTTCTGCTTCGAAGCTGAGCCAGCGGCCACGCACATTTCCCCGTTCGGCGCCGTGTGGATTGCTGCGGAGGGAAGCCGGACTGATCCTCCGGGCAGCGCTTGCCTAAGCCGTGCAACCACCACTTCCTGATCGGTCTGGACTGCCGCCGCAACTACGGCAATGCCGGCAGGATCCAAGCGATCCCTACTTTCTTCGAGAGTCAACTCCTGGTCGCTGAGAACGAGCACCGCGTTCGGTTCCGCGACAACAGTCGGGACAGAAGCCACGCTGGAATCTTCCAGTTCCGCAATCGTTGCCGCATCATCGGTCATGATCGCCGACGTTAGTTCTGCGACAGTGGCGATGATCTGTGTTCCCTGGCCGGGGGCTGCATCTCCGACCGCAAGGAGTACTTCCGCGACCAAGACCGTCGGTCTCGGAAGGTAGATCACAATAGAAGGGTCGAAAACGCCCTGGTTGTCGCCAACGCCCTGCTGGCGTCCGAGCTCGCGCACACCTGTCCGAGTTTCCCAAGTGAACGTCTCGCCAGGTCCAGCGGGCAGGCCTCGATGCCGGAGCAGCGCATGAAGTGTGGAGACGTCGTCGCCTCTATCTCCAAGTTGCAGCGACCTATAGAGCGGTGCAGAGGAG
>JAEYUT010000340.1 GCA_023432305.1 Actinomycetes bacterium | reverse complement strand
CCTTCCACGAGCGGACGAAGGCGCGCTCGCCCACCACGACCACCCACACGAGGCGACCGGGGAACAGGAAGCCGTCCTCCGCGTAGGGGGCGATCCGGATCTCGGCGATCTCGCGCAGCACGGCGAGGTCAGGCTCGGGGAAACCGCTCATGAGCAGACGCTAATGCACCCCGGGCGCGTTGTCGTGCGGCGTATTCGCAGGCGCCCTGTCCCGTGCGCCGAGGTCAGGCCCATTCAGCTGGCATGCAACCTGGGCGCTGGGGGAGTGTCGCAACCGCGCCAGGGACTGCCTCTGCCTAGGCTCAAGAGGCCATGATCCGTTTCGACCAGGTGACGAAGTCCTACCCGGGCAACCCGCGTCCCGCACTCAACGATGTGACCCTCGAGGTGCTCAAGGGAGAATTCGTCTTCCTCGTCGGCGCCTCCGGGTCGGGCAAGTCGAGCTTCCTGAGGCTCATTCTCAAGGAGGAGCGGCCCAACAAGGGCAAGATCCACGTGCTCGGGCACGACCTCACGACGCTCGCGAACCGCAAAGTGCCGTACTTCCGGCGCAGCCTCGGCGTCGTCTTCCAGGACTTCCGTCTGCTGCCGGCCAAGACCGTGTTCGACAACGTCGCGTTCACGTTGCAGGTGATCGGCAAGTCGAGGGGCTACATCCAGGAGGCGGTGCCCGACGTGCTCAAGATGGTCGGTCTCGCCGGGAAGGCGGGCCGTCTGCCGCACGAGCTCTCCGGTGGTGAGCAGCAGCGTGTCGCGATCGCGCGCGCCATCGTCAACAAGCCCGCCATCCTGCTCGCCGACGAGCCCACCGGAAACCTCGACCCTGCGACGAGCGCCGGCATCATGAGCCTCCTGTCGACCATCAACGCGAACGGCACCACGATCCTCATGGCCACCCACGATTCGGGCATCGTCGACACGATGAAGCGCCGTGTCATCGAGCTCTCCAACGGCCACATCCTGCGCGATGAGCGCTCGGGCGGCTACCAGACGCAGGCGATCCCGGTGCAGCAGATCGGTCGCGAGATGGAGATCGAGCGCGAGCGGATCGCCGCCGCGACCGCCCCGCACGCGCAGATCCCCGACGTGTCGTCCGCGACCGCCGGCATCCGCGCGCTGCTCGATGCGACCGCGCGCCCCTCGGTGCCGCCCGCTTCGCCGTCGGCGACCCCGCCCGTGCAGGAGCCGCGCGAGGGCGGTGACGCATGAGACTCGGATTCGTGCTCGCGGAGGTCGGTCAGGGCTTCCGCCGCAACCTCTCGATGGTCGTCTCGGTCATCCTCGTCACGTTCATCTCGCTGACCTTCTTCGGCGCCGCGATCCTTCTGCAGCTGCAGATCGGGCAGATGAAGGGCTACTGGTACGACCGCGCCGAGGTGACGGTGTACATGTGCATCGAGCTCTCGCGCGCACCCGCGTGCGCCGGCTCCGACGCCACCGAGGAGCAGATCGAGGCAGTGCGCCAGCACCTCGAATCCTCGAGCATCGCGTCCCGCATCGAGAAGGTGACGTTCGAATCCGCGGAGGATGCGTTCGCGCGCTTCCAGGAGGAGTTCGCCGGCACCACGATCGGCGAACTCGGCACGATCGACTCCTTCGGTCCCGACTTCCGCGTGAAGCTCGTGGATCCGAACCAGTCGGATGTCGTGATCGACAGCGTGAGCGGGATGCCCGGTGTCGAGGAGGTGAGCGATCAGCGGGCGCTGCTGAAGCCCATCTTCGACGTCATGAACGCCGCGAGCTACGCCTCCGGAGGCATCGCCGCCCTCATGCTCGTCGCGGCGGTGCTGCTCATCTCGACCACGATCCGGCTGTCGGCGTTCTCACGGCGGCGGGAGCTCGCGATCATGCGTCTCGTGGGAGCTTCGAACCGGTTCATCGAGACGCCGTTCATCCTCGAAGGTGTGCTCGCGGCGCTCATCGGCTCGCTCCTTGCGAGCGCCGGCGTCGTTGCGATCGTGCAGTTCTTCGTGACCGGGTACCTCGCCGAGAACGTCACCGACTACTCGTTCATCGGGATGCAGGACGCCCTGCTCGTCGTGCCGATCATCATCGGCGTGGGCGTGCTGCTGGCGGCGCTGTCGGCGAGCGTCGCGATCCGCCGGTACCTCAAGGCCTGAGCGGTTCGCATAGACTGAACGGCTGCCGGTGATCCGCACCGGCGAATCCGATGTGAGCGCAGGAGGTGCGTCATGCCCCGTGAGACGGGAGAGAAGGTCGTCGCGACCAACCGCAAGGCGCGCCACGACTACCTCATCGAGGACACCTACGAGGCAGGGATCGTGCTCTCCGGCACCGAGGTGAAGTCGCTGCGTCAGGGCCGCGCCTCGCTCGTCGACGGCTACGGCTACATCGACGCGGGGGAGATCTGGCTCGATGCCGTGCACATCCCGGAGTACACCGAGGGCACCTGGACCAACCACGCGCCGCGACGCAAGCGCAAGCTGCTGCTGCACAAGGCGCAGATCATCAAGATCAGCCACCGCACCTCGCAGGGCGGCTACACCCTGATTCCGCTGTCGATCTACTTCAAGGACGGCCGCGCCAAGGTCGAGCTCGCGGTCGCGAAGGGCAAGCGCGAATACGACAAGCGTCAGGCGCTGCGCGAGAAGCAGGACAAGCGCGAAGCGGATCGCGCGATGGCGAGTCGCCGGCACCTCGGCGAGTAGCGTCTCAGTTCGCCTCGAATCGCGCGTCGACGGCCGCTGCGACCTCGATCTGCTCGGGAGCGAACGAGAAGTCGGGGCCGGTGACGTCGGAAGCCCCGCCGCGCGCCATCATCAGCTCCATGCGGGGAGCGAGCGGTTCGGGGGAGCCCGTTCCGAGCATTCCGGGGTCGGCGATCGCGACCGCCCGAACCGTGCCGAGGCCGACCGCCTGCGCGTAGACGCGGGCCTTGTCGGTCGCATCCGCCACCGCGCGGGAGCGCACCTCGGCGAGAGCGGAGACGCGCGTGGATCGGGTGAGCTCCCACTCGATGCCCCCGAGCTGCACGCCCGGCATCACCGTGACGAGACCCAGCACGTCCGCGAGCGTCTCGAACTCCGAGAACACGGCTGTGATGCCGATCTGCGCGTGGTGCACGGGCGGAAGCTGCGCGCCGTCGCTGCTCCACGGGCGGTCCGACCACACCCGCACTCGATCCGATGACCACGACACGACCGGGCCGGAACTTGCATCGTGCAGCGACGCGATGTGCTCGGTGATCTGCCGGGCGGTGCTGGTGGCCGAGGCGACGACCTCCTCGCGATCCGGTCCGTCGAACGAGACGGCGAGGTGCGCCGTCCCGCGCTCTGCCGCGTAGCGCGCGGTGTGCTGCCCCTGGACGGTGATGACGGTCGCCATGGGCTCATCCTGTCAGGTGTCGCACCTGTCGGCTATCATGAGAGTCCGCGCTCCGGCGCGGTTGGAAACTCCACAGCGCGTGATGACGGCCCACTCTCTCGGATCATGGATCCGGCGGGTGAGCATGGGGATGATCGGTTTCGACATCGCCTGTGAAACTGCGAGAAGCGGGCCGAGGATGCAGGGTTATCTCGTAAACGATCTCTGCAACCAATAGGTGCCAACGTTAAGCGCACCGACGTCGCTCTCGCTGCCTAAGCAGAGTTGAACGTCCGTCAGACCGGACTCGCCCTCGATCCGGATCCTGGCGTCATCGAGAGGGCTTGCTGCGCAGTCGTGTCTCAGGGCTGCGCGGGACTTTCACTGAGACTGGGCTCGTCGACCTAGGCGCCTGTGACAAAGGTCGGAGCCGAGCAGAACGCTCCCACAGGCTGCGCCCGGAGAAGGCGCAGAATCTCAGCGATGGACCCGGGTTCAATTCCCGGCATCTCCACCATCGGTCGTCATCACGCGCTGTGGGTTCCTCTGTCGTGCGAGCTCCGCTCGAACCTGCTGCATCGTCGCGCTCGGTCGCGGAGAGGACCTGCCCCGTGGCCCACCACCCCAGTGAAGTCGAGTTCCTCGCGCGCGCGACGAGCGGCGATGAGAACGAGGAGTGGCTCGACGTCGTCGAGGATGAGTTCGAGGCCGCATTCGAGATCCTGAACGGGATGCCGCTCGGCGTCTCGGTGTTCGGCTCCGCGCGGGTGAAGGACGACACCGAGGCCTACGCGCACGGGGTCGAGGTGGGGCGCCGCATCGCGGAAGCCGGGTTCCCGGTGATCACCGGCGGCGGGCCCGGGCTCATGGAGGCCGCCAACCGCGGCGCGCGCTCGGCGGGAGGCCTCTCCGTGGGTCTCACGATCAAGCTCCCCTTCGAAGAGGGTGCGAACCCGTACGTCGACCGCGTCGTCGACTTCGAGAACTTCTTCACGCGCAAGACCGTCTTCATCCGCTACTCGTGTGCGTTCGTCGTGCTTCCGGGCGGGTTCGGCACCCTCGATGAGCTCTTC
>JAEYUT010000339.1 GCA_023432305.1 Actinomycetes bacterium | reverse complement strand
GCCTGGAGTCTGCCCGCGGCGTCGATGCGCAGCGCGCCGGATTCGGCGACCCGGCGCACCCCCTCCTGTGTGCGCTCGAGGTGCAGCACCGCATCGAACGCGCTCACCGCCTGCCGCGCGACGGCATCCGGCGACCATCCCACGAGCGCACCAAGGGCTTCGAGCCGGGCGGGCACATCCGCGAGCGAATTGGCGTGCAGGGTTCCGGCGCCCCCATCGTGACCGGTGTTGAGAGCGCTCACGAGCTCGCGGAACTCCAGCCCCCGGCACTCCCCCACCACAAGCCGGTCGGGGCGCATCCGCAGCGCCTCGCGCACCAGCCGCTCCAGGCCGATGCCGCCCGCGCCCTCCAGGTTCGGCTGACGCGATTCGAGACGCACGACATGCGGGTGGTCGATGTTCAGCTCGGCGACGTCCTCCACCACGACGATCCGATCGGCGTGCGAGGCGTGCGCCAGCAGCGCGGCGAGTAGGGTGGTCTTGCCGCTGCCCGCCGCGCCCGTGATGAGCACATTCGCGCGCGCGGCGACAAGCTGCTCGGCGGCGTCCCGCGGAACACGCGCGAAGAATCCACCTGCGTCGAGATCATCGAGCGAGAGCGGCACGGACCGCGGGACGCGGATGGACAGCGCGGCACCCGGCCGCGCGAGCGGAGGAAGGACGCCATGCACCCGGATGCCGTCGCCGAGCCGCACATCACCGCACGGTGCGGCCTCATCGAGATGCCGCCCACCCGCGGCGACGAGACGCACAGCGAGGTCGCGCGACTCCCCGCTCGGGATGCGCACCGGCTCCGGCTCTGCACCCGCACCCCTGTCGACCCAGACGCTGCCGTCGGGGTTGACGAACACATCCGTCACGCGAGGGTCGGCGAGGTACGGCTCCAGGGGTCCGAGGAGCTCCGGGGGCGGATGCGACATGGCACGTGAGGATCGCGACTCGCGGCGACTGAGATCCCCCGAGGACGAACGACGCGGGATGGATGCACCAGCCCTCTTGTGGGGAGGACAGGTGGGTGCAGCTTTCGGACCCGCCTGGGCGTTCCTAGGATGACGAGCGATCGACACCCGTTCCCCGCGGCGACACTCCATCGCCTGCGTGGTTCTCCCGCTGGCCCGACGAACCCGAGAGCAGAGTCGCTGTGAACTCGAACGACCCCACCGACCGGCTCGTCATGCTCTATGCGGCGTGGCTGAAGGCAGAAGGGCTTGCGCACAGCCAGTCGAATCTCGAGCGCTTCGTCCAGCAGCTCCACAGAGCGGCCGCCGATCCCGCAACCGCTAGGCCCGCAGCGTCCCCGCCCAACGGCACGAAGTCGTCGAGCTCCGCCTGGGGCTGGGTGGTCGGCGTCGCAGTCGTGGTGGCGATCATCTGGGCGGCGGCCTCTGCCGGCAGCCGCCCAGGTTCGTCCAGCAGCGCGACCACGGGCGACAGGGACGCGGGGTCATCATCCACCTCGCAGTCGCGCGATGAGCCAGCCGCGTTCTCGGCTCCGCAGGTGCCGGCACCCGCGAGCGGCTACGGCACGGTGGGCGACGGCGGTGCCGGGTGCCTCGAGATCGCCGTCCCGAGCGGAACCCGCAGCTACTACGTCAAGCTCAAGCGCGCCGGCATGACCGTCTGGGATGTGTTCCTCGCGCCGGGGAGCGTATCGACGTTCGACGTGCCAACCGGCACCTACGACCTCACCTACGCGGCCGGAGCCGAGTGGTACGGATGGGGTCATGCGTTCGGGCCGTCGGGAAGCTACTCGCAGACGAGCGAGAGGTTCACCTTCGACAGCACGAGCTGCTGGAGCGTCGAGCTGTTCCTGCAGCCTGGAGGGAACCTGGGCTCCTCGGGGATCGACTACGCCGACTTCTGACGCACCGCATGCACCGGAGTCGGAGGGGCGGCGCCCAATTGGGGGGAAGAGGGCGCCGCCACTGCGGAACCAGGATGGGGGAGATCGCAGGAACCGCAAATCCGAGAACTGTTCGCTCGGTGGGCTCATCCTACTCAGATCGTGGAACTTTTCAACGATCGATCCACAGCGCGCTCCGCTCACCTGACCTGCGCTACCGCTCATCGCACCAGCTCGGCGATGCGCAACCGCACCTCGCCCGCGCAGGTACGATCAGAACGTTCACCGGAAGACTCCGCGCGACTACAGGCACAGTCGCGATTCGACACAAGGATGATGACGTCCATGACCTCGATCGACAGCCTGCTCACCGAGACCCGCCGCTTCGCACCGAGCCCCGAGTTCGCCGCTGACACCGTCGTCAGCCCCGAGCTCTACAGCCGGGCGAACGACGACCGTCTCGCCTACTGGGCCGACCGCGCCCGTGAGCTGCACTGGCACAAACCCTTCGACTCCGTCCTCGACTGGACGAATCCCCCGTTCGCGAAGTGGTTCGCCGATGGCGAGATCAACGTCGCCTACAACTGCCTCGACCGCCATGTGCTCGAAGGACGCGGCGACCGCGTCGCGATCCACTGGGAGGGCGAGCCCGGCGACAGCCGCAGCTTCACCTACGCCGAGCTCACGCGCGAGGTGAAGCGCGCCGCCAACGCCCTCGCCAGCCTGGGCGTCGGACAGGGCGACCGCGTCGCCGTGTACATGCCGCTTGTGCCCGAAGCCGTCATCGCGATGCTCGCGATCGCCCGCCTCGGCGCGATCCACTCGGTCGTGTTCGGCGGCTTCAGCGCCGAATCCCTCCGCGCCCGCATCGACGACGCCCAGGCCAAGGTCGTGGTGACGGCCGACGGCGGTTACCGCAAGGGCAAGGTGTTCGCGCTGAAGCCGACGGTCGACGAGGCCGTCTCGGGCGAGACGAGCGTCGAGAAGGTGCTCGTCGTGAAGCGCGGCGGGAACGACATCGACTGGACCGAGAGCCGTGACGTGTGGTGGCACGACGTCGTCGACACCGCATCCGACGAGCACGAGGCGCAGGGCTTCGAGGCCGAGAACCCGCTCTTCATCCTCTACACCTCGGGCACCACCGGAAAGCCCAAGGGAATCGTGCACACCTCGGGCGGGTACCTCACCCAGGCCGCCGCCACACACCACGACGTGTTCGACCTGCACCCCGAGAAGGACGTCTTCTGGTGCACCGCCGACATCGGCTGGATCACCGGCCACAGCTACGTCGTCTACGGGCCGCTCGCGAACGGCGCCACCCAGCTCATCTACGAAGGCACCCCCGACACCCCGCACCCGGGCCGCTGGTGGGAGCTCATCGAGAAGCACAAGGTCACGATCCTCTACACCGCCCCCACCGCGATCCGGTCGTTCATGAAGCTCGGACGCCAGATCCCGCAGCAGTTCGACCTGTCGAGCCTGCGCCTGCTCGGCTCCGTGGGCGAGCCCATCAACCCCGAGGCGTGGATC
Source organism: Actinomycetes bacterium (assembly GCA_023432305.1). Classification (GTDB taxonomy): domain Bacteria; phylum Actinomycetota; class Actinomycetes; order Actinomycetales; family Microbacteriaceae; genus Homoserinibacter. Next base: position 4,091 of record JAEYUT010000339.1, on the reverse strand, counting down.
TGGTACCGCGAGGTGATCGGCGCAGGGCTCACCCCGATCGTCGACACGTGGTGGCAGACCGAGACGGGCGCGATCATGATCTCCGCACTCCCCGGCATCACCGCCGTGAAGCCCGGAAGCGCGCAGGTGCCGCAGCCCGGCATCAAGGTCGACATCCTCTCGGATGACGGCACGCGCGTCGACCCGCCGAACGGCGGCCTGCTCACGATCCGCGACCCGTGGCCGTCGATGCTGCGCGGCATCTGGGGCGACCCGGACCGCTTCGTCGAGACCTACTGGGAGAAGTTCCGCGACAACGGCTGGCGCTACTTCGCAGGCGACGGCGCGCACGTCGACGAAGACGGCGACATCTGGCTGCTGGGCCGCATCGACGACGTCATGAACGTGTCGGGGCACCGTCTCTCGACGACGGAGATCGAATCGGCGCTCGTCGGCAACCCGATGGTCGCCGAGGCGGCGGTCGTGGGCGCCTCGGACGAGACCACCGGTCAGGCGGTCGTGGCGTTCGTGATCATCAAGCAGTCGCACCGCGAGGAGCACACGGACGAGGAGTTCGTGACGCTGCTGAAGGCGCACGTGGCCCAGGCGATCGGCGCGATCGCCCGTCCGCGCGACATCTTCATCGTCACGGAGCTGCCGAAGACCCGCTCCGGCAAGATCATGCGCCGCCTGCTGCGCGACGCCGCCGAGGGCCGCCAGATCGGCGACACCACGACGCTCGCCGACACGATGGTCATGCAGACGATCAGCGACAAGATGCGGGCGCGCGCCGCGGTCTGACGCGACGACCCGACGAACGACGAAGCGGGGGCCGGATCAGATCCGGCCCCCGCTTCTCATGTCCAGGTCAGGCGAACTCGAGCAGCAGCTCCACCTCGACGGGCGCGTCGAGCGGCAGCACCGCAACGCCGACAGCCGACCGCGCGTGCACGCCGATCTCGCCGAAGATCTCGCCCAGCAGCTCGGATGCGCCGTTGACGACCCCGGGCTGGCCGGTGAACTCGGGCGCGGACGACACGAACCCGACGACCTTGACGACCTTCGTCACACGATCCAGCGACCCGATCACCGACTCCGCGGCGGCGAGAGCGTTGAGCGCGCAGACACGGGCGAACTCCTTCGCCTCCTCGGGCGAGATCTCAGCGCCCACCTTGCCGGTCGCGGGAAGCACGCCGCCGACCATGGGCAGCTGGCCCGAGGTGTAGACGTGGTTGCCCGAGATCACGGCGGGCACGTACGCGGCCACCGGGGCGGCGACGGGGGGCAGCGCGAGCCCCAGTTCGGTCAGACGGTCGGCGATGCTCACAGGTCTCCCCCTTCGATAGGACGCTTGAGATATGCCACGAGTCCCCCCTCAGGTCCGGTCACGATCTGGACCAGCTCCCAGCCCTGAGAACCCCAGTTATTGAGGATCGCAGTGGTGTTGTGGATCAGCAATGGCGTGGTGAGATATTCCCAGGTCTGCACTTTTGAGGCTTCCGTTCAGCAATTGAGAGGGTCATGTCCCCTACCCTGAACCCTATGCCCGCTCAAAGATCATCGGCTACGAGTCTGTTCGGGGCCGGTCTCGGTCTCATCGGATTCAGCGCAATCGCCGGTCTGCTCGTCACCGTCATGGTCGCCCCCGCGATCGCCGTGACCGGCATGACCGCCGCGAATTCGGTGAACGTGTTCAATGACCTTCCCGAGCACATCACTCTCGAATCACAGCCGCAGCGCAACCAGTTCATCGCCTACGAGGCCGACGGCACCGAGGTGCACGTCGCCGACCTCTTCGACCAGAACCGCGAAGACGTGCCGCTCGAGAAGATGGATGAGGACCTCATCTGGGCCGCCATCGACGGCGAAGACCGCCGCTTCTACGAGCACGGCGGCGTCGACATCCCGTCCGTCGCGCGTGCCGCGATCGGTCAGATCACCGGGAACGACGCAGGTGGCGCCTCGACGCTCACCATGCAGCTCGTGCGCAACATCCTCGTCTCGCGCGCCGAGAACACGCCGCTCTCCGCCACCTACACCAAGGAGATGCGCGACGAGGAGGTCAAGGCTGCGACGTGGCCCGACATGGGCCGCAAGCTCAAGGAGATGAAGTACGCGATCTCCCTCGAGAAGCAGTACACCAAGGAGGAGATCCTCGCCGCGTACCTCAACATCGTGCTCATGGGCGGCACGACGTACGGCGTCGAAGCCGGCGCGCAGCGCTACTTCGGCACCTCCGCGAGCGAGCTGACCCCTGCGCAGGCCGCGAGCCTCATCGCGATCGTGCAGTACCCGTCTGCGCGCAACCTCGGCAACCCCGAGAACTACGAGAAGAACCGCGAGCGTCGCGACATCATCCTGTACTGGATGCACAAGGAGGGCCACCTCACCGACGAGCAGTACGCCGAGGCGAAGGCGACCCCGGTCGATGAGACCACGGTCATGAACAACGCCCCGCGCAACGGCTGCACGTCAGCGCCCGAGCACCTGCGATTCCCGTGCGACTACGCGCTCAAGTCGATCTACAACGGCGAGGTCCCTGCCCTCGGCGAGACCAAGGCACAGCAGCTCGAGGCCTGGAAGAAGGGCGGCTACACCGTCGTCCTGTCGGTTGTTCCGAGCCTCAACGCGGTCGCGTCGCAGACGGCGGCGCAGTACGCCGACCCGTGGGAGACCCGCATGCAGCTGGGTGCCGCGGTGACCAGCACCGAGGTCGGCACGGGCCGCATCCTCGTGATGGCCCAGAACAAGACCTTCGACGACACCGGCGCGGGAGATCCGCAGAGCACCACCGCCGTCAACTTCTCCGCCGACGCCTCGCACGGCGCGAACAAGGGCGCACAGCCCGGATCGACGTACAAGCCGTTCACGCTGCTCGCGTTCCTCGCCGCCGGTCACGGCGCCATGGAGACGTTCGATGCGGGCGTGCTCAAGATGCCGATGTCGGCCTTCCGCGACACCTGCAACGCCGGCGGCGTGTGGGGCGGACCGGACTACACCTTCCGCAACGACTCCGGTGAGCGCGGCCTCTACAACACCATCAGGGGAACCGCCGCATCGGTGAACTCCGTCTTCCTCCAGATGGCGGCCGAGCTCGACCAGTGCGAGATCCGCGACATGGCGCGCTCGCTCGGCGTGCACCGCGCCGACGGTGCGGCCGACGGCTCGGACATGTACACGAACCCGTCATGTGCGCTCGGTGGCTGCGACAACAACCTCGCGCCGCTGACGATCTCCGCCGCCTACGCGGGAATCGCGAACCAGGGCACGTACTGCAAGCCGGTCATCATCGACCGCATCCTCACCCAGTCCGGTGAGGACATCGGCGGCCAGCCGATCACCTGCAACCCGAGCCTTGCATCCCCCGCCGTCGCCAACACGGCGGCCCACGCGATGGCTCAGGTGATGACGAGCGGTACCGGCAGCGCCTCCAACCCGCGCGACGGCACTCCCTACATCGGCAAGACGGGAACCGCGAACAAGGCCCAGAACACCTGGATGGCGGGCAGCTCCACGCGCGTCTCGACCGCCGTGTGGGTCGGCAACATCGTCGGCAACCAGAGCCTGCGCGCCATCAGCGTGAAGGGCGTCTACGGCGGAACCATCCGTCACCGCATCTTCAAGCCCATCGCCCAGGCGATCGACGACATCTACCCGGGCAGCGCCTTCGCGGCTCCCGATCAGTCGCTCATGACCGGAACGCCCGTGATCGTGCCCGACAACCTCGTCGGCGGCACCCCCGAGCAGGCCATGCAGGCGCTCAAGCTCGCCAAGCTCACCTACGAGGACGGCGGCCAGGTCGACTCCGATCTGCCCGCAGGCGTCGTCGCAGCGACCGACCCCGGCTCCGGGGCATCGGTGCCGAAGGGTTCGGCCGTGCGCGTGTTCACCTCGAACGGCCAGGCCACGGGCGTCCCGGACGTCACCGGCAAGACCTTCAACGACGCACGGGCTGCTTTGCAGAGTGCAGGTTTCACGAATGTGACCCAGGCGTGTGAGGCGGCGAGCCCCAGCGATCCATCGGCAACCCTCGACGTCGTCGTGGCGCAGAACCCCGCCGCAGGATCCGTCGTGAACAAGTCCAACGAGGTGCGCCTCACGGTGCGCAAGGC